>JAOTYR010000006.1 GCA_029861785.1 Candidatus Nitrosopumilus sp. | reverse complement strand
TAATTTAGAAATGATCTTTTCATTCTAATCTTTGACTTTGAATACAGTTCTGAAAATGTCATGGGGTTTCCTTTGAGTTGGTACAATAGTTTTAGAAGGGATAGCGTACTGTAATCCTTTGTCCTTGCTTTTACTGCATCTAGTATTTGCTCGTCTCTTTTGATAATAAAATCCTCAAATTGATCTGCTACCTCTACAGGTACATATGTCAATCTTGCTCGCATCATACCGTATGGTACGGTACATTACTTTATTAATGTTAAACTGATGTATTATTTGCCTTTGTGGATGGTTTTTTTACACCATTTTGACGCCTAGCTTTCTGCTTTGATTATCAGAATTGTGAATTAATGGTAGATCATTTCGTTTAAACAACCTAGATCTGAACTCTCATTATGGATGTTACCATCAATGCTGTACTTACTGTAGTGGGGCTTGCTTTGTTATGCTTTGGTGGAAATTGGCTGGTAAGTGGCGGTGTGGTAATTGCTAAAAAACTACGAATAAGTAATTTAGTAATTGGAATGACTGTAGTTGCTTATGGTACTTCTACTCCAGAGTTAGCTGCAAGTGTTGCAGCAGCTGGTGAACACAGTGAGATAATTTTGGGCAATATTATTGGAAGCAACATTGCAAATATTGGAATGGTTATTGGCATTGCAGCAATAATAGTTCCACTTGCAGTAAGCAAGGCAACATTACGAAAAGAAATTCCAATTATGTTGGGTGTTTCTCTTTTGCTAATTGCATTATCGTTAGATGGGGAACTGTCACATTACGATGGATTAATTTTGATTGGTTTTCTGATTGCTTTTGCAATTTATACATACAGAGATGCAAAAAAACAAAGAGATGATACAAATGAAGAGATAAGTGATACAAAAAATGGTGTATATCTTAAGGCTGCTGGATTAATTGTACTTGGTGTATCTTTACTTGGTGTTGGTGCTTATCTTACAGTAGAAAATGCTGTAGTTTTAGCTCAGGAATTTGGTCTTTCTGAAAAACTAATAGGACTAACAGTAATTGCAATAGGAACTTCGCTTCCTGAATTAATTACTTCTATTATTGCAATTCGTAAAGGCCATACTGATATTGGTGTTGGAAATATTATTGGAAGTAATATTTACAACATTTTAATGATAATGGGTGTGGGTGCAGCACTTGGAAGTGTAATTATTGCATCTGATGTCTTTATTGATTATGCAATCATGATTGCATTTAGTGCTGCATTATTAATTGCTCTGAAAACAGGAGTGATAAACAGAGTAATGGGAATAATTTTGACTATTGCATATGTGGCTTATCTTGTATCTTCATTCTTAATTTGAGTCATAATTGTGCCTAGAAACGGCTATTTTACATCGTTTTTTGATTTAGATTGAATTTACTATGATTTTTTCCACTTTAATTGATGGTGTAATTGATGGAAGAGATGCCCACTGGAGAACATTTTTTTCATTGTTTCCAACTGCCGAAATGTTTTGTAACAGTTTTGGCAAATTATGAATAATTCTTACTGATCTTCCTGGACTTTTTATCTCTCCATTTTCAATTATTCTAATTCCACTTCGTGCAGTGCATGAAAAGTCTCCCTTAATGGGGTTAACTGCATAAGTATACCATAATCTGCCTACAAGTAATCCGTGTTTGGTATCTTTTATCATGTCTTCTTGTGATGTGTTTCCTTTTCTTACCTGCATGTTGTGTGGCATCGAAACTGGAATTGATTCGGCACTTCTTCCCATAGGTGATCCTGGCCTTGCGGCATTCCCAGTTGTTTCTATATTTTCTTTGAAACCATCAAAAAGATCACAATACGTTTTTGTGAAAATACCATTGTCGACAAGAGTATTGATTTGTGTTTTTACTCCCTCATCATCAAATCTTTTTGATCCAATTCCCTGCGAAATGTGAGGGTTATCTATCAAACTAAAATCTTCTGCTGTAATTTTTTCCTTAAAATTATTAGAAAAACAGCTTCGTTTTTCTGAATATGTTTTAAAATTAAAATTCGAGGCTACAACAAAAGCCAAAATTTCTCCAACAGAATACGGCTCAAAAATAATTGAATATTCCCCACTCTCACATTTTTGTGGGTTAATTGATTCTATGCACATCGTTTTTGCGTCATTTCCTATTTGTTCGGGAGAAAATTTGTCTAGTGTCCGACAACACCCTTGACCTATTCCAGAAACTTCAGATTGGTCAATTTCTGAATCACAATTAATAATTCCTGATATGTAAGTTCCTTTATCTGAAGCTGATAATCCATTAGAATTTTTAATCTCAAAATTCTCAGAAACAATATTTATTGAGCCAGACATCGTATCAATTTTATGGTCTAGTGTGTGATTTATCATATTTTGTGCGATATCCGTGATGGTAGATCCTGATATTTCATCTAATTTTTTATCATATACCCCATCAAGTTCATTATTTGATTTTAATTCATGTGGAAGGGATTTCCAAAATTGTCTTGGTTTTAGAAAAGAAGTTATCTGATATGCCTCATCAATTTTTCTTGGAATTTCTTTATCGTTACTTGTTTGAACTGATGATATTTTTTTATCATGAATAATTCTAATTCCATAATTTTCATCAAAGTTTTGTTTTAACTCAAAAATCTCAGAATCCGTTATTCGAACAGTTGTAACCTTTCGTTTAACAGATACAATTTCGCACTCGTCTATCCTTAATTTCCGTGAATGATCTAAAGCCTTCTCTAAGGCAGACAACTATTCTTTCCTTGGATTTTGGTATTTGTATTTGTCTATCTTGATTAACTCCGTATATGAGCCAAACTGTGAAGCATTCTCAACTTTATCTAATTCTTCGTCTAAGTCATTAGAATTTTCAAATCTTTTTAAAATTTTATAATTGGTGCTCCTTTCGGCTGGAATTCTACCAATCTCTCTTACTATTCTTTTAATTTCTCTTGGTCTTAATAATTGCCCATGTTCTGAACCTGCCGATGTTGAAATACTTTCATTAATCAAAGTTCCACCAAAATCATTTGCTCCCCACATTAACAAAAGCTGTGACATTTTCTGCCCTTCTTTTACCCATGACATTTGAATATTATCAATGTAGTTGTTTAACATAATCCTGGCAATTGCATGAGTCAATAAAACATCTTTTCCACTTCCTCCTTGTCGTATCTCCTCGTGGAGTTGGTGTTTGTACATGGGAGCCTCACTATGAATAAAGTCAAGAGGTACAAACTCGGTAAATCCTCCAGTCTCTTTTTGAATCTCCCTAATCTTTGCAATATGATCTACTCTATCTTTTGCAGTTTCAATGTGACCAAACATCATAGTTGAGGTGGTGTTAATTCCAATTTTATGGGCTGTCTTGATTACATCAATCCAATCTTTGACACTAATTCTTCCTGGGGAAATTTTATCTCTTAATTTTTGATCCAAAATCTCAGCTGCAGTACCTGGCAGAGTGTTTACGCCAGATTCCTTTAGCCTTTTGAGATACTCTTCGATTGTTGTGTTTGATCTCGTTGCTCCATAAAGCACCTCTTCAGGTGAAAATCCGTGAATGTGAATATCTGGAATCTCTTTTTTTATTGCCCTACAAATATTCTCATAAAGATCCCCTTCCATGTCGGGTGGAAGACCTGCTTGAATGCATACCTCAGTTGCACCCAACTTATGTGCTTCTTTTGCTCTGCGTACAATTTCTTCAGTGGGTAGAAAATATCCTTCCTCTTCTCGGAAATCTCTACTAAATGCACAAAACCCACATTGCTTTATGCAGACATTCGTAAAATTGATATTTCTATTCACCACATAAGTTACAATATTTCCAACCCTTCTTCTTCTTAATTCATCGGCAACTAGTCCAACTAAATGAAATTCAATTCCATCCGAATTGTATAGAACGAGACCTTCTTCTGCTGTTATCTCTTTTTCTGATAAAGCCTTGTTTAGTATATCCGAAATTTGTGGATCTGCCTTTTTAAATAAAGAATCAGTGTTTAAGCTCATCTCCAATATTCCTCCTTTACCAATCCCTCTTCATCCTCAATAAAGGATATCTTTTCTCTTAACTCTTTGCTAATAAATGAGAAAAATTCTGGATATATTGGAAATCTGCATTTTAAATCAAATCCTACCTTTTTTGAATTTTTAGCTATGTTTTTTATCTTTGGCCATGAAAACTCTGGGTTTACATAATCGGGCGTTAGTGGGGATATTCCTCCCCAGTCGTTAATCCCAACTGAAAGAAAACTTTGATAGGATTTTGGTGAAAGGTTTGGAGGTATTTGTATATTCATTTCGGGCATAATGATTCTAGTTAATGAAACAATTATTTTGAAATAGTTTTCTTCAGTTGATGGAAAATTACTCATTGCAGTATCTAATTTGGGCTGAAAGTTTTGTAAAATCACTTCTTGTATGTTTCCATATTTCTCATGCAATTTTTTTATCGCAAAAATTGACTCAATAATCTCTTCTGGGGTTTCTCCAATTCCTAAGAGTATTCCAGTTGTCATGGGAATTTTTAATTTACCAGAATTTTCTAAAACTTCTAATCTAGATTTAGGTCGTTTACTTGGAGCCAAATAATGTGGCATTCCCTTCATAGATAACCGCTCACTGCTATTCTCTAACATTAATCCCATGGATACATTGGTCTTTTGCAAATCTTTCATTTCATCATAAGTAAGATTCCCTGCATTTGTATGCGGAAAGAGTCCTTCCTCCAAGGCCCATTCTGAGGCATGGGTTAGATATTCTGCAGTTGATTTAAAATCATTTTCTGCAAGCCAATCTCTTGCTTCTTGATATCTTTGCTCTGGTCGTTCACCAGTAACAAATAATGCCTCTACACATCGGTATTTTTTTGCCAGACTCAACATTTGCTTTATCTGTTGCTTGGACATCATAGAGAGTTTTTCTTCTCCAGGCTCTGCCTTGTATGTACAATAAGTGCAGGTATCTTTGCACATGTTAATGACATTAAAAAAAGCTTTTTTCGAAAATGTTATAGTTTTACCTTTGAATTTTTTTCTTAGATTTTGAGCTGCTAAAAACAGCTCTGATGAATCTGTCCTGGCCTCTTGATAAATCTGTAGCACATCTGCATTTGAAATTATTTTGTTTTCTAAAACATTGTTTAACCTTTCAGAGTTCAAGATAAGATTGCTCAATAGAAAAAATGCATCCTTTAAAGTATTTAATCTTGTATTGTTTTATTCACCATTTGGTCTCTCACCCAAAACAATAGTGAAATTAGTTGTTCTTCCATCTCTTAGAATTTCTAAAATTATTTCATCGCCAACAGACTTTGCTCTTTGCAAATGAATTAAAATGTCTGATATTTTTCTTACTTCTAATTCATCTATTGAGAGTATAATGTCTCCTCCAACAATATATTGAGATCCATCCATCTCTACAGTGTTTTCTGAACCATGAAGGCCTGCTTTTGAGGCCGGACTATCTGGAACAACAGTTACTACTAAAAATCCCACAGCATCATTAAGATTCAGAACCTTTGCCAAATCTGGATCAATATCTCTTCCAGAAATTCCAATCCATGGGTGTTTGTATTCCCCATTTTGAATTAGAGTTGGAACAATTTTAGCCAGTGTTTGTGACGGTACTGCAAAACCTACACCTGTGAATTCTCCTGTTGCAGACTGGATTGCTGTGTTTATTCCGACAATCGCGCCTCTCATGTTTAGAAGAGGCCCTCCAGAATTTCCGGGATTTATTGCGGCGTCTGTTTGAATTACATCAGGAATAGAATATCCTGCTCCAGAAGGAAGCAACCTCCCTAATTGACTAACAATTCCTGAGGTCATCGAACCTGATAATCCAAACGGATTGCCAATAGCTGCTATAGGCTCTCCAACTTGAAGATTTGAAGAATCTCCTAACGATAAAGGATGTAGCAATGACAGGTCTGCATTTACTTTGATTACTGCAATATCTGTAAATGTGTCAACGCCAATAATTTTTGCATTATATGATCTTCCATCCAAAAATGTAATTACTACTTTTTTTGCACCATCAACTACGTGTGCATTTGTAATAATGTGACCTTTTTTATCAAAAACAAAACCAGACCCTACTCCTGTTTGAGTCAAATCTTCTTCGGCTCTCTGGACATTAACTCTTATCACTCCAGCTTCTGAATTTTCAAATATTTCAATTAACGAAAGGTTTTTTGAATATGTTGGTGTAGTTTCTCCAACCGTACTGACATCATGTCCATTGGTTACAACAATTTCAGGTTTTAGCATATTTGGTGGGGGTACAAGAATGAATGCAAAAACCACTAAAACTATTACTGCACCTGCGATCCCACCTACAATAACGCCTGATTTATCCATGAGACTTTGAATTCCTTACTTGCAACTAAAAAGATTTCTCCTAAATCCTAATTGAATCTTGGACGTGGTCCCTCATTGAATATTTCCTTCCTCTCCAAGAGATAGAAGAATCTTTTTTTGCCTGAAGAAGTCCGCTTAAAAATCCCAACACCACTACTAAACTCCCTATGGGGCCAAATAATGCGTGAATTAATTTTAAGTGCAATCCCCTTTTGACTTCAATTACTGCACCCGAATAGATCAATATTGAGGCAGTTAGAGATGATGAAAAAACCATTGAATTTGATAATGTTTCAAAACCAAGAATTGAAGAATATACCAAAATGGGAAATGGAATAAAAAGCAAAAATAACACTGCAAAAAATATTCCCACCGCAATACCATGACTTTGAAGATATAGAGGAATCATCAACCTTTTGAGAGCATTCCAAAGTGTACTTTTATCTCGTGCCCACATTGCATCAATTAGATGATCTCCACGAACCATCCTTAATTTATAGCCTAAATCTTTGACTTTTTTCCCCAGGGCGCCATCTTCAATAATTTCCTGTTTTACACCTTCGTGTGTTCCTACTTCTTCATACGTTTTTTGTTTTATGATAAAAAAACTCCCAAAAAAATATCCTGTCTTTTTTGAAGGATCATTTACTCGAACAGCTGAAAATCTTGTGTGCAAAAATGTGGATATCATAGGCAGCGTGATTTTTGTCCAAAAATCTAATGAAACCATTTTTGGAATCGCAGTTAATGCATCTAAATTAAGAGAAATTAAATGCGATACTGCAAGGGAGATCACATTTTTTGAATGTTTTGTATCTGCGTCAGTAAATAATAGCAACTTCCCGGTTGCTTTCTGATATCCTTCTATACATGCCCAATTTTTTCCCATCCACCCATCAGGTTTGGGTCTTGCTGACACTGGAATAATTTTTGAATTTTTTTTGGAATAATCTGAAATAATTTTTCCAGTTGAATCCGTTGAAGAGTCATCGATAACAATTATTTCATAGTTTGGATAGTCTTGTTCGATTAGAGTATCTAAACATTGGGAAAGAAACTCTTCTTCATTTCTTGCCGGAAGTATGATAGATACTTTTGGGGATTGGTGTTTTGTTTTTTCAAATTTATCTAAATATGGTGTTAGCCTAAAAGAAGTTATCATAGATTTTATTAAAAAAATCCAGGCTCCGCAAATTCCAATTAAAATTGCAGTAAGAGAATAATTGAAAATATCAACGATCATTTTCTTAAATTATCTCTCTAAATCTTTTTTGATACTTTGTAATGCTAAATTAGTCCCGTCTTTGATATGTTTTTTTACCATTCCTGTAAACATTCCCATTAATCCTGCGAGTTTGATATCCCATTTTACATCAATTCTTGTCTGATTTTGTTGCGTTACAAGAGTTAAGGTCTTGTTACCGATGATTATGCCCTTGGTAAATATGGCTATGATCTTTTCTTTAGGATATATTGTGACTTCTTGAGTACATTTTTGGTCCCTAAAAGCGATTATTATCTCCCTATTGACCACATTTCCTTCTTTTGAGATGTTGTGAACTTCTTTGGTTCCCTTCCAATATTTGGGCTCATTATCAATATCTGATACCAATTCCCAAACTTTTTCAGCTGGTGCATTAACCACCATTGAGGTTTCAATTACTGCCATTACAATGGAATAGTGCTTTCGCAGTAAATATATTAGATTACAATGAATAGAAATGCAGACTGTGATGGGCATCATGCCTAAAATCCAGAACAGTAACTCCAGTTCTAACGGCATATGCCACTCTTCCGTCACAGTCCTTTCAATAAAATGGATGATGAAAACATATGACAAAAATTGGGACCTTTGATGCAGCAGGATTTTGGAAAAATGCTTATGCCCACCAACGAGGAAAATTACTAAAAAAAGTAAATGTTCCTGAAGACCAAATACTAGTTCTTGCCAACAAAAAATATCTGGAATTACCTGCACCACTAAGATATGATATAGAAACTAGTGGCATACAAAAAAAAGATCTTATGTGACTATTCGAAAATCATTTTAACAGGAGAATAAAGTGAATTTTATGTCCAATGTCTCATATGATGATTTTGCAAAATTAGATTTACGTGTCGCAAAAATAATAAACACTGAGCCTATCCCCGGTAAATCTAGAATCATAAAAGGGACTATTGATCTGGGAGATGATAAAAAGGATGTCATTATAGGTGGTGCTCAATACTATCAACCAGAGGATCTCATTGGTAAGGTTGTGATAGTTGTTGCAAATCTAGAACCAAAGAAAATGGCAGGCGTTGAATCCAATGCAATGTTGTTAGCAGCAGATGTAGATGATAAACCATTTTGGTTAACAGTTGATGGGGATATTCCATTAGGAAGTCCCATAAAATAATTTGATTTAAAATTTAATTGCAATCTACTCCATCCATATGTGATAGCCGTGGTGTTGTTTTCTCACTAGGTTTTGCCTTTAAAATGTGACGGATTTGACTATTGATTCAAAATTATACGAATGATTTAATTTGGATTCAAGGACCTTAGATATAATGGTGGATTTTACAAATATTGATCTTGATCAATTATTTGGTTTTAGTGATGATTCTAATCCTTTGTTAATGTTAGTCTGGATTCTACCAATAATTATTTTTATTTTTTATGGTCAGAGAATCCAATTACAAGTCACCTCTGGGGAAATTAAAAAAGCCATCAAGAAACTAGATGGCTATAGAACTGAGGCAAGAACTGAGCTAATTGATTATGTAAAGAAAAATATGAGTCCAAGCGAAGATCCGACGAAAAAAATTGACCGGTTTTTAGATTATTTCACAATAATGCCAGTAGATATGGATCCAAATGGCGTTGTAGATAAGGTAAGACATACTCTTAGAGCAAGAGAAGATTATTCAAGAAATCATGTAAAATCATTGTCTCCAGATTCCAATGAATTAGAATTAAGCAAAGTAATCACACTTCTTGAAATTGCAACATCACTTCATATGATTTACAAGATAGTTAATCACATGTATTTGACTGCAAAAAAACAGAACAACTATCCTTTGATTTTGCCACTTCAAATGATTTTGCCATTTATTATGGAAGAAGCCGAAGCCATAACAAAAGCCATTCCTGCCTTTCAGTTGGGGCAGCCAGTAGGTGATGGAATTGGACCTATGATTGTTGGAAAAATGATGTTAGATACAAAAAAAGAATTGGTAGCATTTCAAACAGTACTTGGTGAAAAAGAATACAATGGACGAAAATTATTTTTGTTAAAAGCAGAAGGTCCTGGCTCTAACGTCGGAAGACCTGGAGATGCTGTGGAAAGTATTGTTGCAAAAAACAAGCCCGATATTATTATCATGGTGGATGCTGCATTAAAAATGGAAGGTGAAGATTCTGCAATAACTGCTCAGGGATTTGGAGCCGCAATTGGAGGTATTGGAACTGAGAGATTCCAAATCGAGGATATTGCAACGAAAAACAACATTCCAATCTTTGCAATTGTGATTAAACAATCAATCAAAGAGGCCATTACTTTGATGACAAAAGATATTGCCAATCAAGCAGAAAATGTAACATCACAAATCAATGAAATGATTCAGGATAATACAAAACCCGGACAAAAAGTTTTGTTGATTGGTGTGGGAAATACTATAGGGGTTCCTCAATAATGTTCTCAAAAGATGAAATTATTGTAGCATATACTTTAGAAAAATGCAAATCATGCAACATGGAAAGAAAAAGAAAATTCAAAAAAGGTGATTATCTTTTTACCGAGACTTCCAAATGTGATTCTTGTGATGGCATAATGCAAATAGAAAAAATCTTTGGCGAAATTATTGAGAAATCGTAGTTATTGTTACTCCTTTTTCATTTGGAATAAATGTGTGTTCTGCCTGAGCAACTCTTTGCTCATGAACTTCAATAAGAACAGGATATGCTTGTACTGCTTTTTTCTTAATCAAATGTTCCAGTAACTCTCTTGCTTCTTTTTCTTCCCATTGTTTTGTAATCCATCTTAATGCAAAGGGAAGCATGTTGAAATTTTCCCAAATAAAATCAAGCATCTTGTCTGCTTTTTCATTTTTTGTTTTCTTTCTTGAATTAAGGGCAAAGATATTTTTTATTTTTCCATTTCTTACGAAGCCTCCTCCTTCTGCTGTTGTGACAAATGGTTCACATGCATATGCAGAATCTCCAGATAAAGTAAATCCACCAATTGACCAAATATTTGGAATTGTTTTTCCTGCATGAATAGTATACTTGTCTAATGAATGTCCACTTAGATTTGCAATTGGTTTGAATCCCATTTGTTTAATGGTTGTTTCAATTGCTCTTCCAATATCACTTGCCTTTACACCAGTTTTGACCATTGACATTGCCTTCTTCAAGGCCTCTTCTGCTGCTTGTACAAGGCCATCATATTGTGGATCATAGCAGACTGTTACTGCCGTATCTGCAATGAATCCATTAATTTGGGCACCTAGATCAATTTTCACTAAATCTGTATCTGAAATGGTAATTGGATCATTTGGTTCTGCAGTATAATGAGCTGCAATCTCGTTGATACTTGTATTTACTGGAAATGCACATTTTGCGCCTCTTTTGATAATTTCATTTTCTACGTTTTCGCATATTTCATAAACTGTTTTCCCTGTCCAATCTTTCACTCTGACTATTTCTCTTACCTCCGAAGCGATTTTTCCAGCTTTGATATAGTCTTCTATTTCCAACGGTTTTGTTCTTTGAATTGCCTTTAAAATGATTATCTGAAGAAATTGCTTTACCTATTATTTGCAGAGAATTTTATAATTTCTTTCTGGACATAGGAAAATTTTATAATGTCATGTAACTTTGAATTATCATGTTAGATATGATAATAAACATGGTTGCTCAAAAAATTGGAATTAGCCCCGAAATGGCAAAAATGGCAATTCCCTTAGTTTCAAAATTTATCTTACAAAAATCATCTCCAGACCAAGCATCAGGATTACTATCTGCATTACCAACAGACATAACTGGAATGTTCTCAGATGATGAGAAAAAAGACTTTACCACAACCCAGCAAGACATGACTGAAGACGATCTGATTAATACTCTTGATAGTAAATGTGGTATTAACGATAAGGCAAAATCAAAACAAGTGATGACCGAGATAATGAAATCTCTACAACCCAATTCGAGTCAAAAACAAGAGGATTTGGTTGGCGATACTCTCGGAAAACTTGGAAAAGGCGATTTTAACCCATTTGGTTAACAAAACAACCAGTAAATAACTCCCAAAATATCAATGATATAACCTAAAGGTTGGCCAATTTAATATCTATCCTGTTTAGGTTTATCTCTTGAAATTATTTTTTGGAAAGGATAAGAATTGATACGTTAACTGACTTTGGATGATTTACCCTCGTAATGCTAATCTATTTTTTAATTCATAGTTTTCTTCGGTTTAAATACCAATGAAGAGTTTACAATGTATGGTAGAATTACGCTTTACTTATGGAATAATAACTGAAATTAAAAAAATAATGCAAATCTTGAAGATTCAGAAACAAGGATTGAACAATAAGCTTATGATAAGGAAGGATACAGCTTCATGGTGTTAGATAATTTCAATAATAAATCAACATGTGCACGTTGTGGAAAAAACTCGTTATTGACTGACGAAGTTACAGGAGAACAATTTTGTGCAAAGTGTGGATTTGTGATTTCGGAAAAATCTCAAGAAACGGGTCCAGAATGGAGATCTTTTCAGAACGATAGTGGTTCAAATCCTGCAAGAACAGGTGCACCTTCATCACTTACAATACATGATAGAGGGTTATCTACTGTAATTAACCCAATAAACAAAGATTCGTCTGGAAAGCCACTTTCTACATCTATGAAAAGCACAATCGAACGTCTTAGAACTTGGGATAGCAGAAGTCAAGTACACGAGTCTGCTGATAGGAATTTGAGACAAGCGCTTAGTGAACTAAACAAACTCAAAGACAAGCTAGTTATTTCTTCAAATGTTCTTGAAAAAGCCGCTTATATTTACAGAAAGGCATTAGAGAAAAAACTAGTTCGAGGAAGATCTATTTCTGCAATGATTGCTGCATCACTTTATGCAGCATGTAGAGATGCCGAAACCCCTAGAACACTAAAAGATGTTGCTGTTGCCGCTAATGTTAAACGAAAAGATATCTCTCGCTGTTATAGATTATTGCATCATGAATTAGATCTAAAGATGCCTGTAGTAGATCCAATTCAATGTATCTCAAGAATTTCAAGCAAACTCAAAATCACAGAAAAAGCAAAACGATATGCAGTTAAAGTACTTCAAGAAGCACAAGAAAGTAAAGAATCATCTGGAAAGGATCCAATGGGTCTTGCTGCAACTGCATTATATCTATCATGTGTTAAAAACGGAGTATCAATTACTCAACGAGATCTTGCAGAAGCTGCAGGTGTAACTGAAGTAACTATAAGAAATCGATACAAGGGATTAAAATTAAGCCAACAAATGAACGATATGGTGTTATAATTTTGAAAATTTATTTTTCTGCTTGAATAAAAAAAATCCCCTGAATTGATGAATTGTCCAGTTTGTGAATATACGTTTTCTTGGTACAAAAAAACCACCGCATGGCGAATCTGTGATTTTTTAGGATATTCAGGTATTCTTAATGCTTGAAATATTTTTTAAATCGTCTTGAGAAAATCCTTATGGATTTTATTTAAAATAATACTTGAAAAGGAAGCATTTTATTAAGAAAAATATGTTGATTATCTTTGAAATACTCCATGTATTTTCTTAATATACTTGGTTTAACCTATAGTAATTATGAAATACTGTCATGATTGTTTAACTCCAATTAACCGTAATTCCTCAGAGGAATATTGTAGTTTTTGTAAGAGAGATAGAGACAATAAAAAAATTGTTAATCATTAATAGCATTTTTAATGCCAGTAATCTGATGTAACACTTCATCTAATTTTCAAGTGTAATTTTGACCTGCTCACTTTTTCTGATAAATAATATTGATGAAAATTTTTGAATACTTGATAAAATCTAGGTTTGAATTAACCAATTTAACCAACCAGATATAATATTCTTTGAGAACTACAAAATAGTATATTTCTTTAATTTAAAATTTGATCAGTTTAACATCTGTCAGGCTTAAATTGGGTATTTTTTATGGTTTGTTGGGATCGTGGTCTAGCTTGGTATGATTCTGCGTTTGGGACGCAGAGGTCGCGCGTTCGAATCTCGCCGATCCCATTATTTCAATCATTATCTTATTATGAAATATAATACTAATTTTAGTGCCGAGCAATGAAGAAGAGTTAGAGTGATGACTTGATATGAAGTAAACCTAATAGCTCTGAGCTCCGGCATGTTTTTATCAATTCTTGATACTTTTGATTTAGTTGAATTTTGAGAGACGTGATATTATTCTAATTGTAGGAATTTTCCTTGTAATACTTGGAATCACACAATACATACCTCTTTACTTTTCTGCCTTAATTGGAATTTTGTTGTATTTTGGAATCAAAGTGTATGTTGGAAGAAAAAGAAGAATGATTGAAAATGATGTTGGAGAAGGGCTTTGCATGGAGTGCGGTTTTAAAATTATTGACGACAAATGCCCCAATTGCGACTCTAACTAAATGATTTTTAGGAACCCCTGATAACAAACAATCAATATGGTAACAAAAAAAACAACATCTAATTCTGAATCTCAAAAAAGAAGTGAAGCATCAAGAAAAGGATGGATATCAAGACGTAAAAATGCAGAACAATCCTCTAAGAAACAAACCACTACTACCAAAACATCTCGGAAATTAACCGCTGAGAAATTAAAAAAACTTCAAAGACAAGAAAAGGTTCGAAACACCTCTAGAAGGAAAGCACAAAAACAAGGAAGGAGTCTTGTTACAGACAAACCAAAACTAAAATCGCAAAAACCTATCCGTTTAGCACGTAAAGCAAGCAAAAAACGTGCATCTGTAAGATAAACAATTCACTTTCTCTTTCTTTTTTGTATTAAGATCAATACTGCGCATTCTCTAAATACCAAAAAGTTGCAATTTACGCATGAAAAATATCCAAAAGGTAAGAATTCTTAGGTCAACTTTAACAATTAGCTCAACTTTTGCTTTATTCAATTCTAAAAAGAGGCTTTTAGTGAACTCCATTAGGTAAAGACAATGATCAGGAACGGTACTATTTTATTTTCTATTCTAATTCTCGTAGCACTAATTACCCCCGCAAACGCTCAGTCATCGATTGCTGATCACATCGTAATTAATGAAGTTGATATTAATCCTCCAGGTGATGATTCTGCGTCTCCATCAGAATGGATAGAACTCTACAACCCTACTGATTCAAATGTAGATATTGGTGGTTGGAAAATTGCCTCTACTACTGTTCTCAAACAAACATTTTCAATTCCAATTGGAACCGTAATCGAGGCAGGGAAATTTTTGACATATTCATACAAAACAGTATGGTTTACTGACACAAATGAAATAGTCGAACTTCGTGACAAAAATGGAATTGTAGTTGATAACACACCGTTGTTGTCTGATATTAAAAGTGATTTTTCTTCTTGGCAAAGAATCTATGATGGATTTGATCTTGACAGCGTAGATGATTGGAAATTTGAAAATTCAAATGCTGGTTCATCAAATGGCAAATTACCTGTAACTGAGGATATTCAAGATGTCGCAATCGCAATAGATTCTGTAAAGTCTAGTTATGTATTTGGAGAAACTGCTATTCTTAAAGGCAATATATCCGAAAAAGTTTTCAAAGTACAACATGGAGATTTTAAACCAGAATCAATAACGGTTTCAATTAAAGGACCAAATTATAATTCTGAAGTTTTGCTTTATCCAGATCTTAATTTAAATTTTGAAACTTCCCTTAATTTGCATCCCGTTCTTGGAATAAACCAAGGGGTTTATGAAGTGTCAGCAATTTATGCAGGGGCTACATCATCAACCACCTTTTCAGTAGGTGATGAGGTTATAGAAATAGAAATACCTGAAGATAGAATTTTTGCTATTGCAACTGACAAATCTCAGTATCTTCCAGGTGAGACACTGTATATTTCTGGGATGACAAATAAAATTATTCCTTTTGAAGGTTTAAAGTTCGAACTTCGAGATCCCAATGGACTAATAATTGAAACTGGTACACTTTATCCTACTGATGGCGAGTTTGCAACCTCCATTTTTCTAACTACTGTTAATCCTGTTTTTGGAACCTATGTAATATCGGCTGAATATTCCGATAAGACTTCTACTTCTTTTGAAGTAGTTGAGGATGTAAAAGAAGATGTTCCAATTTCTTTGTGGTCTGACCAAGAGGTTTATGGTTTAGGAGATGTTGTAAAAATTACTGGAAGATTAAACGATCTGTGGGTAAGCTCCCTTGATTTAGAAATTCTTCAAACCCGAAATACCGCACTTGGAGCTGATTTTGAAGGAGGAGATTTTGCATTCAAAATTTTGGATGTTGTTAGATTAGAAGGGGATAGCTCTTTCCAGTATACATTTCAAATTCCAAAAGGAGATGACAGATTAGGCGATTATAGAATAAAGGTTTCCAAAGAAGTAGGAACTGCCATAAAGACAATCAGGGTAGTAGATAATCCCTCTGATTTGGTTGTACCTGTAGAGCCATTATCTCTATCAACAGATAAATTAATTTATGATTTTGGAGAAAAAATAACAATTAGTGGATTTATAGAAGAATTAAGTCAATCTACCTCTGAAGTTCCAGTAGTAAATATTTCTATAAAGGACAAGGATGGAAATCCTCTGACCATTATTGGTGATACCGGTGGCGGTAGATTGGGAAGCACGGGCTCTTCTGTCTCCTATGATTTCACTGCAGTGCCAGACCCTTCTGGGAGATTTTCTGTTTCAACTCAACTAAGCAGAAGCATTTTTGATGAAGGGCAATATCTTGTAACTGCAAAATATCTTAAAAATATAAAATCAATGATATTTTCGGTAACTGATTCCCTTTCAGAAATAGATGATGATTCAATTTCACTAAATAAACAAGTCTATGGTTTGGGAGAAACAGTTTTGCTATCAGGGATACTCCCTCCAACAGGTGATAATTCTGTATCTATTTCTCTGACAAAACCAGATGGGAGTGTGAGAAACTCCGGAGCTACTGTGGAGAATCAAAAATTTTTCTGGTCGTGGGTTACTCCTTTGGCTGAGAAACAACCCTCCATAAAATCTGATGATAGATCTTTATCGACTACTAATCTTGGAATTTACAAAATTCATATATCCACTGCATCTTTTGGAAAAGATCTTTTCTTTAAAGTCTCACTAGACCCAGGAAATGATAGTCTTTCAATTTTACCCATAACTGTATTCACTGAAAAACCAATCTATCAGGCAGGTGATACACTAAACGTGCTTGGTTCAGTTATCCTAAGAGAGCAAGGAAGTGAGGGATTAGTAGTTCCTGAAAGAGTTCATCTTACAATAACTTCTAAAAAGTTACCTACAAAAACAATTCATCAAGCTTCGGTTTATCCAAATCAAGGTGGAAATTTCCAAAGCTTTTTTGAATTACCCATAACAATTTTCAGTGAAGGTCAATACAAAGTAAAGGCAGTATATTCAAAAAAACAAACAGACTATTCGTTTGGAGTAGTAAATGACTTTACATTTGGATTAGATGAGCCTGTTTCTTTGTTGATATCGTTTGATAAGTCTCAATACCATCCTGGTGATGTAGTGTTTGTCACCGGAAAACCAAACAAGTTGATCTATCTTGAAGAATATAATGTTAGTGTGTTTAAGAAAACCGGTTCTGAAATAACTTGTGGTTCATTTACCTGCGGAACTCACGAAGGTCCAGTCACAACCATTAGACCAAGTCCAAACGGTTCATTTTCATATCAATTTATTATTCCTGATTCTGTATCAAGTATTGGCAAGTATGAAGTGACTGTAGAGTCCGATTTTGAAACTAAAAGCATTGTATTTGATGTTATAGAGAAATCAGAGGAAAAGATATCTCAAACTATTATTGAAAAAGTCAATGGCATACCCGATAATCGCATCTCAGTTAATACTGTTCAAAAAGATTTTGATGGTCTGGAGGCTGGTCCAAGAGTTTTGTTGGGCTCTCTTATTGCATCGCCGCGTGGAGAGGAGTCAAATGTTAATCTACGTATCGTCTCAGAATCAGGAGTTTGTGTGATTGGCACTGAAGATGATTGTCTAGTTCAGAATTCAACAAGAAAACCTGGAGAAATTTATGATATTGTACAAGTGGATGGTACAAGTCTCAAGGTAAGATATAGCGGCCCTGATGCCCGTGTGGAGAAGTTCTCAATTCTACCTGAATCTGAAACAGAAATGTTATCTGACTCTGTTTGGGATATTCACGTGGTAAAAGATAATCAAGTATCTCGTCTTTACTATAAAATTAATTATTCTCCAATAGAGTAAAATCCAAATAGAAATTTTAATACCAAATTTTATTGAAACTATACGTTCTACGATTTAACCAAGATGATCCAAAGAAATGTACAGCTGCTAAGATGGTGAAATTTAAAATTGCAAGTGATGTTAAAAATACGAATAAAAAAAATCTTGTATTGAATCCTTTTTCTGATAAAGTACTACTTCCAAAAGATAAATCTCGAGTAAATTCAATAGTTGGGATTGATTGTTCATGGAATCTAGCGGATCAAGCATTCTCCAAAAAGTTTGTTGGAGTAAAAAGAAAGTTACCTCCATTACTTGCCGGTAACCCTGTAAATTATTCAAAGTTAAACAAGCTTACAACTGCAGAGGCAATTTCTGCATCATTATTTATTTTAGGATTTAAACAAAATGCTCTTGATTTGCTTGATAAATTCAAGTGGGGTCATACCTTCTATGATCTAAATCAAAATCTTTTGGAGGAATATTCTAAATTAGAATCTGAGGATCAGATAGAGAGTATTCTAAAAGAGTATGGACTGTTGAATTAAATTATTTTCTTTTTTTAACAAAAATTATAATCGCAATTATTATGCCAATGATGGGTATTGCAAGCCATGGGGCTACTTCCTCGGTATCAATTAATTGTGTATTATCTTGAAAAGTCTCAGGTAATTTATTTTGAGAATCCGTAACTAGAAAGCTTGTAGAGTAAAAATCAGGTTTTAGTACGGAATTTGATATTGCAAATATCTTAAGATCATTTGCTCCAACACCTAATTCTCTGGTTTGCTCGGTTGAAATTTTAATTCTAGTTGGATCTTCGTTAACTTTGATTGTATCCGATGAGACTAGGTCTCCTCTATTATTATTTAAGAAATAAAGAATCGAATCTGTATGAGATGTCTTTACAATGATATTCAATTCTTCTTGTTTTTGAAATATTTTTGGAACTTGAATCTCTATTATTTTTGGAAATTGAGTATTTTCAAATGCAGACCAATGACCTGCTTTGAAAGGGTATGAATTATCATCAAATGCAGATACGCTTATGGTTCTTGATTCTGGAGAATATGCATTAAGGTAAAATGGTCCATTACTGATCACTGCATGATTATTTTTTGTAATCCAATCTGAGGATGCAGAATATCTCTCTTCAAAATACTCTAAATTTGATTCGAATCCCTTTAATGATGATGGAATGAATTTTTCATTTTTAAATTCATCCAAATAACTTTGGACTACAAGTGCATCATTAGGAATTATCAGAGATACCCAGCTGATATTTTTACTAGTAGAGCCGGATCTTGATATGGCTACTTTTCCGTCAATAACTGCCTGTTCTATGGAGGAAAATATCTCCCATGGCATTGTGCTCCAAAGTGATGCCCAATCAGCAATCTCCCCTTCATCAAAATGCCAATAATCTACATACACTTCAATGGTATTTTCATCGATTGGTTTTACTCCAATTAGTGTCTGAACAGTTTGTGCTGCACGTGGTGTGAATTCTGTATCAAATGTTTTGTCATTCTCACCAGTTTGAGTTCCCCATTCTATAGTAAAATACAATGAATGAAGAACATCATTCATATCCATTTTCTGACCGTTATGCCAATTGCTGAATTCAAGATCAAAGGTAACCTTACTTATGGCTGTGGCGTTGTTGGGAACTTTTCTCCATTCCTGGATAAAGGGATCCCACATTATTGCATCATCTGGAAGATCTAATCTTCCATCAGGACCAGCAGTTTCCACTTTCCAATCTCCTCGAACAGGAATAGTTTCTCCAGTAAATGGATGCTTGAAGGTAACAGGATCTGATAAGATTCCCCATATCTGTCTACTATAGGTATCACTAAAACCCAATATTGGATTCCAAGATCCCTGATAGATTTGTTTAACGCCAATAACTAATTCATCTTTATCACTTTGAGCATTTATTGGCGTAAATCTAGTTGGTACACCTGCACCAAAGTCGTTTACAATTCCTTGTATTCCTTGATTTACAACATATTGATCAACCTTACTTGCCAAAAAAATTCTAACTGATTCATTTATTCCCTCAACCACTGCTTCCTGAATTAATTGTTCTCTTTCTTTAGAAGATTGAAAGTCTCCAGTATAGATCTTTTGGGTTAAATTATCTATATACTCATTTTGATAGTTCCAATAAGTAGGATCATTGAATCCTGGCATATTTGAAAACCATGGTGAATACATTTGACCCAATCCTACCGAGTCGTATTTTACAAACGCAGATCTCCCCCAACCTTCGGTGTATAAATTCCACTTCAAATCTGCAGGGTTTGAACCATAGACAACTACAAAGGCCTTATTCAAATCTCCAAAATCTTTTTTCACAGTGAATCCAATCCTTTCTAATTCTGAAGCTAAAATCTCTCCAATTGATTTTCTAACCGGATCATCACTTCTTATGAAAAATGTAATTTCAATCGGAGTGCCATCTATCTCCCATTTTTCATTAACTTTAGTTGCCCCTCTATCATTGAGCTGCTTTGTGATTATCTCTTCAGCTAATGTTGGATTGTATCTGAAATTGAATGCCTCTAATTGCTCAATTATTGTAAGGTATTCTGGATCAAATGGACTATAGTATGAAATCATAGGAGCTCCATATCCTGCCATTAACTCATTTACAATTAATTTTCTATCTACAAGATAATTTAGAGCAAATCTTACCTCCTTTAAGGAGAATGGATTGAATTTTTCAGTTTCTGCTGGATTTAGCAATATGCTGTATGAACCTCCTGTAGAATCAAAAACATCTAGTCCTTCTCTGGACTTTGAATTTTCTAACCTATCTGCCGAAATTCTATAATAATAGATATCTAAATTCCCATTTCTTACTTCTTCAAGGGCAGTATTTTCATCTAAATACTGAATGAATTTCACAGAATCAAAATATGTATTATTTTCTGCGAAAATTTCGTTAATTCCTAAAGTTGTAATTACAAAAGCTAGTGTAATTACTAGCAATAAATTCATGCTCATAATTTGAGATGGTCTTAATAAAACCTATTTCATTATAACCTTGTATTATTAGCTGCTAAAACCTATATCATCTTAAATGTCATCTCAAATTCGATTGAAATTTACGAAAAATATCTTAGATGTTTTACCTGGAATTATTCCTGGAGGGATCTCCGTCCAAGACTTTTCTGCTATTACAAAAACTAATGATGAGGAATCAGAAAAAATTTTAGAAAATTTTTATAAAATTGGAATAGGTACAAAACAAGATTGTAAATATTACTTTGCAGAAAGTGACAAATTAAAAACAGCTGTGATGTTAATTGAAAATGGCCTTCCTCTAGATGAAATCGCCATTGCTCTTAATTGGAGAGATTTTGAAGGATTAACCGCTGAAATCCTAGAAACAAAAAATTTTGCGATTATTAAAAATCTAATTCTAACAAAACCTAGAATGGAAATTGATGTAATTGGAATACGATTGGGGGTTGCAATGATAATTGATTGCAAACACTGGAAAAGATACAGCTCTTCAGCATTGTCTGAGGCAGTAAAAAAACAAGTAGATAGAACAAAGCACTATATCTCAAAAACACCAGGATCTATTGCGGTTCCTGTAATAGTTACACTGTATCAAGACAAAATTGATTTTATCGATCGTGTCCCAATTGTTCCGATTTTTCAATTTTCCTCTTTTGTGGATGAATTTTATGGTAATTTAGAAAAAATGAAAACTATAGAAACAAACTAGTCAAAAAGAACATAGCGCAACCAATCATGAATCCTTTGGTAATTTTTAAAGAATTATCTAAAGCTTTAGAATAGTCTTCGAAAATACCATCACCCATTATTTTTACTTCTGTCTGATTCTCAAGAATCTCATACTTTGCAGTTCCAATTTCTTTCTCTGCTTTTTTTGCAATTTCTAATAACCACTTTGATAATTTATCTGCCCCTGTAATCAAACCTAAATGATAGTATCCATTTTTGTTCCTAGCCTTTACTCTTGCAAAGTGTGTATCTGATGTACATATTTCTAAGAGATTGTAATTATTATCTTCGAAAATTTGTACCATTTTTTCTCTTACACCATTTTCCATGTTGTTTGCATCTGCCCATGCAAGAAAGTATTTTTTTTCTTTTATCTTAAGACACATTACTCCTAGTCCCCCCATTCCCAAATCTTCAGTCCACACATCCATGTCATCAGAATTTGCATATCCAAATTCTATACGGTGGCTTTCTTTTCCAATTAATGTATCGAGGCAAGATTTTGCAGCCTTTAACATGTTCTCTGAATCTTCTTTTGAGATCTCCTTTCCCATTGCATTATGTGTGTCTACAATCAATGGTTTTGAGTAATTCCTGTTCTTTGCATATTGTTCTATTTCTTTTTTCATAAAGCTTGGAATGTCTTCCATCCCATGAGGAGACAATGATAAAAACAATAATGGGTTTTCTCCAAAAAGTAATCCGATGACTCTGGCCTTGTTAATCTGAACAGTTACAGGCTCTGTGCATGTTAATCCTTCTGCCTTAGTAAAACTATTGTCTAAATTTTTTAAATAATTTTCAACTTGATCTCTTGAAGGAATGTTCAATGAGTGGTCTGATATGCTATGCATCACCATAGCTGAGGAATCAAGATTCTTGTAAATCAGATACGGAATATTACTTCCACCTACTGGGTGATATGGGCCTGGATGAATCTCAGGTAAAACCATTCTAAAATCGGTTTGATGTGTGGGTGAGTGTAGTCTGATTTGTGTTGTGGCAACTTTGGTCAAACTTGAGCGTTGCTCCATTATTTCTTCGGCTTCTGAATAATCGTTTTTTTGTGATGCTAAATATGCTTGAATAGTTTTATGTGTACTTTCCATTCCTGGTCTACCTGCTCTATCTGTTAAAAATGACCAAACACTTGCAATTATTAAAAATGAAATTCCGTATACCAAGGTTATAGGATCATTTAACATTCGAGTCCACATTTCAAATGGAATTAAAACTAAAAACATTGCAAGTGGTTGGACGAGACATATTGCCCATCCTTTTCTAATACTTGCACCTAAAGTGGTGGTGAAAATTCCTATCCTGAAACTGGCAAACAGAAACATTCCAAAGGTGATGAAAAATAATGATATCTCTTTTGACAAAAATATGCTTGCAGCTATTCCCATCACTAATGTTAAGAGCCAAATTAAATTCCCAAATAGAGATGCGTGAAGTGCTTTTGAATATTCCTTTCTTTTCGTAAACTTTGTATCAATTAACTGAATCACCCCTAACGTTGCAACAACTGCTGGAATTCTATACCACAATTCATCAGAACCAAGATATATCAAATGAGTTATTGAAGTAATTGCTGTTGCCACAAGTAGCGAAACTACAAGTGAGAAATAATGTGATGATGGGTTGATTAGTGTAAGGGAGAACCTGTTATGAATATTTGAAACATCATCTTCTGCTTTTTCCATTGTTTAATCACGGAGTTATTAATAGTTCAATTACCCAAGAAACAACGATTAGACTAATTGGTATGCTAACTACAATTTTTGGATCTATTTTAAATCCCTTAGTTTCATCTTCAAAGAATCTCATCAATCCTCCACTTGATGCTGGTAGAGGGGCTGATTTTTTACTACTACTCATGGCTAATTTTCAAGTCAATGAATTTGACATAAAAACTTTATTGGCATGCCTGAATTAGGCTTTAAATCAGAAATTTTCAAAATCCATAGATCTTTTAGTACTGGATAGATAAACTCAAAAAAATAGGCAAGCCAGGGGTGGGTTTTTTTAAATTAGTTTTATTCCGCCTAAAATATTTCCCAAAAAATGATCTGACTCTAGAATTGAACCTGAAATTTGTAATTATTTTTTTGAAATGATCAGAATCTATCTTTCACACACCACTTGACTTGTCTTTCCTCCTGTGTAGAGATGCAATAAGGCATCTATATCACATTCAGAAATGAATGGTGCGGGTGTTTGAATTACTGGATACATCAAGTCTTCTGGTGCGGTGGAATGTGCAAGACCTACGACATGCCCAAATTCGTGCCGAATTATTATCTCCATAAGTTCATTAGATAATTTATCTGCTTCATAAATTGTAACAAATGATCTCAATATTGTTTGTTCTGCATCATTTACAGAAGAACTTGTTTGGCCAGACAATCCTTCTCCACTTTTTGAATTTGTAAGGGTGATGATAACATCTGCATTATCTTTATCAGTAAAAATAATTTCGAGAGGTTCTTCAATTCCACGTTGTTCTCTTATGTGGTCTGCTGCTCCCTTCCAGCCTATCCAATAATAAGAATAGGTTCCCTCATCTCCTTTAAACACCAAGCTATTATCAATTTCAATTATATCTGTTGAAAGAATCGCTTTTTTGATGGCATCAATTTTTTCTGTAGGATAATTATTTTCTCCAACAATTTGGATTTCGAGTTTATCTCGAGGTTGCCATGCATACCATGTTTCGATTGCATCACCCTTCAGGTTTTGTACGATGTATTGAGTTTTAAGCGGTTTAGTCTGAAGGTTTTCTTCGTTAGTAGATACAGTTTTTTGAACTGAAAGAAAATCAAAAGCAAATCCTATTACTACTAAACCCATTACTATGATGATGAGATACTGAGTATTTCGTAATGATTTTTTTAATTTATTATAATCATCCAACTTCTAAAACTATCCCAAAAGTAGATTAATATCAGAATAATAAAAATACATCATTTAAGATATGCCAAAGTTGTTCTTTAAATAAATTTTTGATACTACCTGCATTTGTTCATTTTTGGTGTTTGGGATGAGAATTGGAATACTAAAATCGAAGCAATCAAATAATTGGAGAAAAATCTCAATTTTATTTCTCCGTCCAAGTTCATCTTTTTCTATTATTACATTTGATAGGCGAGTCTCCATATGGTTAAACCCAATAGCGGTGTTGAACCTTTAGTTTAATACTCTTTCCTTATGGGAAAGGACTTTCTAAAAAATAATCCAAGACTACCTGTTTAATGATAAAAAAATTTGCGTTCTAAACTTTATTCTTATCTTTTTATTTTATCTATTGCTTCGATGAGGGAATTGATTGATTTTAGAATGTTTTGCTGTTTTTGGTGATCAGATTCCTGTTCTAATTCCTCAGATAAAGTTTGGAGTTTTTTTTCTAACATTTCCATTAGTTGAGTTTTTTGTTCTTTGTTATTTTGTTGAGGTATGTCTCGTTTTTCTGGTTCTCGCCCACAGCTGACACACAATGCCTTACCTTCCTTCATCACTCTAACTCCTGAACAATAAGGACATGGTTCTTTTAGAAGAGTAGCTCCTTGAAGTAACATATCTGCTGCCTTTTTTGTTAAGTCATCTGACATGCATTCCATTTAACATTCTGTTTAAAAAATCCAATTATTATTTACATGCCCTTTTTCCTCTAAGAAGGCTTAATAGTGCGTAACAGCAACATTCTTCGAACGCATGGCGGTAATTTGTAATATCTGTGGCCTTCCTGAAGATCTCTGTGCTTGTGGCGAACTTGCAAAAGACAGTACAAAAATCATAATTCGTTTAGAAACCAGACGTTTTAAGAAAAAAGGAACTATGATTGAGGGATTAGATTCAAAGTTAAATAATTTGGAAAATGTTGCCAAAGAATTAAAGAACAAATATGCATGTGGTGGAACTGCCAAAGAAGGATACATATTTTTGCAAGGTGATCATCGAGACACAATTAAAGAAACTCTGATCAACTTGGGATTCCCAGAAGCAAGTATTGAACTTCATTAGACCAAAATTGCAAACCTCAAATAAAATTCTACAAGGGATTGGAATTCCTCACTCTGCACTTTTATCAGTAATATTTGGTATGATGTTTCTTTCGTTTCCTCTAGGTGCATTTGTCATGTTTAACAGTGAACTAGGCGATGATATTAATTTTCAATTCCCTATAAATCCATTTGAAATATTTTCAACCGGATTTGACATTACAATTCCATTAAGTTTTGAAATTGGCGATGCATTTATTGTTCTGTGGTCAATATACATAATTTTTTTCACTATTGCAATGTTTGGTCCAAAAGATGGTTTTCTAAAAACAATGTCTTCTCTTTTATCTCATGGTACTCTAAAAACAAAATCAAACTACATGGTAGCTGTTACCAAGTGGTTTTCGATTTTGATATTAATATCTGCAATAATTAATTTCATTCAAGAAGGATTTGGTGTTCCTACCATTCCTCCAGTTGTTGAAAACGATCTTACTAAGTTTTTTTATGTCAGTCTTGCCCCAATCACTGAGGAAATCAGTTTTCGAGTAATTTTAATTGGAATCCCTTTATTTGCATTTTATTCTCAAAGAACCTCTGTTAAACATTTTTTCAAATCACTTTGGTCTCCTTCTCATTATCTGCTTATCTTTGATTCAAAAAAGGCGTTAATTTTGATAATCCTTGTTGCTATATTTTTTGGACTCTCTCATGTAATCTCTGGAGAGCCATGGAGTAACGGAAAATTTGCACAAGCTACTGCTAGTGGAATTATTTTGGGTTGGTTATATTTTAGATTTGGATTAATCCCTGCAATTCTTGTGCATTGGGGGACTAATTACTTTGTATTTTCATATGTAAATTTCATTTCACAGATAAGTTTCATTTCAGTTGATGATGCTTTTTCTCATTCGCTAATTAATACCATGGAAATAGTTTTTTTAATTTCTGGGGTGTTATCAATTAGTATATTGATAATAAATTATTTTTATTCAAAGCAAGAAACTGCACTAGAGATTTAATGCAATCTTTAGGCCTTTGTACCTATTTCTAATTGTAACTTCAGTAACTCCGGCAGCTTCGGCCACATCACGCTGGGTTTTGTTTTCCCCATTTGTAACACATGCAACATACAACGCTGCAGCAGCTAAACCCATTGGGTCTTTACCTGCAGAAATTTTCATTTCTTCTGCAGTTTGTAAAATCTTGGTAGCTTTTCTTTTTGTTTTTTCCGATAACCCAGCTTTGCTTGCAATTCTTGCAATGCATTTTACGGGATCAACTACTGGCATTTTTAATTCAAGTTCTCTTAACAATAACCGGTAACATCTGGCAATATCTTTGCGTTTAATGTTGCTAGATTGTCCAATATCTTTTAGTGTTCTAGGTGTCTCTGTGTCACGACAAGCCGCATAAAGTGCTGATGCAATTAATGCCGAAATAGACCTTCCTCTAACCAGTCCTTTCTCTAATGCTTTACGATAAATATACGCGGCCTTTTCAATTACTGAATCCCCCACTGCAAGTTTATCTTTTAATCTGTCTAGTTCACTAAATGCCTGTCTAAAATTTCTATCAACTGGTTCATGAACTTGACTTCTGCTATCCCATGTCCTTAGTCTCTCAATTGTGCTTTTCATTGCTGCCGTCAGGGGCTTTCCTGTAGCATCTCTGTTTTGTGGATTGATAACTGTGGCCAATCCCATATCGTGCATTGCCAAGGATGTTGGAACTCCCGCTCTACTCTTGTTTTCTCCTTCATTTGAAAATGATCTCCATTCTGGGCCTGATTCGTCTACTTTCTCAGTAATGACGAAACCACATTTTCCACAGAAATTCTCACCAGTACTGGCATCTGTCACTAATGTTCCTTTACCACATCTCGGGCACCTATCTTTTTGATTTACACTTTCAACCATTTTTTATGACTCCTGAATCGTTTAATTATAATATTTAACCATTGCTGTATTATTATATATAACTTTTTTGGTGATCGACAATAGTAAACTAATTTTACAATATTTACTTATTTTGATTCTAAAACACCTTGAATTTTTTTTGAAACCTCGGGTTTATCATTTTTGGATAGTAGGAATTGTAAATCATCCATATTATCGACATCCCACATTATTCTTTTGGCAAAAACCATTGATACTTCTTTAGTCTTTTCTTTGGCAACGCTCATGTGAATTTTGTAGCTATCTTCATCGTAATGAGTTTTCATCAAATTTACTGGTTTACGGACTAGTGCGTTTGTCCCATCAAATCTTCTGGATGGAACAATGATTGCATATTCAGAACTTGCCTTAAATTTTAAAATAAAATCAATATCCTGTGTTTTGATGAATGGTATGTCCTGAGGAAAAACAATTGATGTCTCAAAATCATTCTCTAAAAGATATTTGTCAGCTAGGGTAACTGCATCATTTACTCCTGACTCTTTATTATCCATAATCGAAACTACGTCAAATCTATTACTAATCTCTAGGGCTTTTTTATCTCTAGTTACAATTATGATTTTATCAATTTGAGGTGAAATTGACAGAGTGTAAAGGATTTCTTCTAACATTATCTCACAGATTTTTTCTTTTTGTCCTGGGGCTAAATCTAAACGTGTCTTTGCCTTCGAAAAAGTTTTCACGGGAATTATTGCTGCAGTTTTCAAACTATACGTGAATTTGTTTTAAAATAAAATTAGCTAATGCATCTTCGGCAATTTTGTTTTTCATAGTTATTTTTGTCTCGTATGCCTTCATGTCTAGATTTTGAATTTTTTTTACCATGTCTTTATCTTTAGAGTCAACAACAATATTTGAACAGACATCCGAATACATCTTTGCTAATCCATAAGAATTTGCTTCAATTCCTGCAGCCTCCATGTATTTTGCAGCAGGTCCTGTTATGGCTTTGTCTCCAATTAATGGACTGACCGCAACTACTTTTTTCTTTATTTTAGAAAGTTCTTTTCTTATTCCTTTGATTTGAAGCATTGGACCTATGGATGTCAATGGATTTCCAGGTGCAAGAATTATCATGTCTGCATCATGAATTGCATTTACTGCCTCCGGGTTTGGTCTTGCCTTTTCGGCACCAATGTATTGAATGCCTTGAACTTTGTCTTTTCCTCTATGTTTGACCCAATATTCTTGAAGATGTAATTCTCCCTTGTCAGTTGTGATTCTAGTTTCTACGCTGTTATCAGTAACTGGAATAATATTTGCAGTTACTGCAAATTTTTCACACATCCACTTTGTAATGTCGCTCAAATTCTTTCCATTTTTGAGCATATTGGTTCTAATCAAATGAGTTGCTGCATCTCTATCTCCTACTCTAAACCAAGTCTCCTCGCCAAATACTTCCATTTGTCGCAAAAAGTTGAATGTGTCTTTTTTAATTCCCCAACCTCTTTCTTGATCGAGTAAGTCTGCAAGTCCATAGATTATGGTATCAATATCTGGACATACATAGAGTCCGTACAACCAATAATTGTCTCCCACGTTAGAAATTACGTTTACTTTGTCCTCCTGAGATACTAGCCCCCTAACTAACTTGACCGATCCTGTTCCTCCCGCTAATATAGTAATCATCTTATTTCCTCTAAAACGTCTAATCTATCTATATTACTCCATATTACTTTTTCAAAATTTGCCGATCTGGATTTAGGATAAGTTTATTACTCATATTCTGAAAGTTTTTCTGTGTTTAAGGCTGTATTTTTAACAGTTTTACTTGCCGGTCTTCTTGTAGTTAGTACTAGTTCATCTGCATGGGCTGCTCAAATGGATGCAAGGGTTAATCCAAACAGTGATGAATCTTTCTTTAAAATAAATTATCAAAAAACTATATTTCTGGAGTATCCTGATGGTGGACAATTATTTGATGATTTACACACTAAAGAATGGACAATCAGTGGAACGGCAGATTCTTCGAAAGCAGGTGTACAAGATTTAATTGATAAACTTAATTCTAAATTGCAAAATGATGGCAGTCAAGCAAGAATCTCAGATCTTACAGTAACTTATGACTTTCATCTAAAAGGAAGAAATCTAAACACATCAATTGATTACAAGGTGATTTTAGAAGGAACAATAACTGATTATGTGATTTCAAAAGACCAAACCAAAACTCTTATTGATATGGGTTGGAGGGGCCTGACAGTTGTTGATGAGGTGATAATAGATGGCGTTGAAATAAACCATCCAATTTCAGTTCTAAAGGAAAGTGAACCTTTAGTTTATGATGCCCTTTCAGGAAGTGAGGCTGAAGAAATTTTATCTAAAAATCTAATTGATGCTGAATTTATCAAGAATCAGCCTCTTACTAACTGGCACTTTTTATTTGATCCTACTGGAATTAATGTGGATGCAGGTACTTTTGGTCTAGATGAATCTATTTCTGGATTTGTTATATCTCATTGGACAATGGGAGAGAGTAGTATAAGAGAAGGAAGACAAGTTGAAAGAGTCTTTGAAACAGAAGTCGTTGCAGATAAAAATTATGTGGTTAGAAGCGTTCAATCTGCTGATGCTGCAAATCTGTCTACCATCGGATTTGGGGCTTTAGATATTTTAGATGGCTTAGAAATTGCCGGAATTACTCCTACTGCACCAGAAGGATTTGCTACAACGTCTACTGGCGAATTTCCAATTATGATTGTATATGGTATGGCTGGCATGGCTGCAATTGGTGGAATTGGATTTTTCATATTTAGTAACAGAGCCCTCAAGAATCAAGAAACTGCCCAAACAGGAATTGATCCAAGTAGGTTAACTGGGTATCAAACAAGCGCCTCAGCTGGTGGTTATCAAACCAATAGAGGAGAAGCTCAGTTAAAAGATGATACTGGCTACGAGCAGACTAGATCCGTTTATGAGGAACAAACGACTCAACAATCCCCTCCACCTTCTCCAGTCACATCTGAGGAGGCTGCATGCGGATGTGCAGCATCTGCTGAAATGGGTTCTGAATGTGATTGTGAAATGCAAGGTTCTTGCCTATGTGATGCAAACTGTCAATGTAGTGCAGATATTTGCAAAGAACAAGCAAGTTCGATGAGTTAAAAAAAAATAATTTATCTCAAATGTTACTATCTTAGTTAATTGTGTGTGCTGGGAGTAACCCTCCTTCTGTTTTCACGATATTTCGCTTTGCAGCCTACCTGAACTTGGTACAGGATCCAATAGTTCTGTTTGGCTTTGCTTCATGTGGGTCGGCTTTTTCATTCCTTCTCTGGAAACCTCAGGTTTTGCCATCATAGTACGCCAGGTTGGATTCTTTTCTGCTCCGTTGCCAATCATCTCTGATTATCTATCTCCAGATCACATTTCCTGTATGAAGGGAGGAGTTTCCTCTGCCGTAGCAGCGTTTCGTGCTCCAGCTCACACGTCAATTGGCTTTTGTAATTTAATTTGAAGATTTCGTTTTTCGTTTTTCCCCGATAATAAACAAAGTACCAAATTCTCTTTTCCATTTTTTCTGACTCTTTAAATCTTTGATTTGTTTTGATCTAGTTTTAAACCCTGCATCAACAAAAAGTTTTTTCCACTCTTTTCTTGAATGTAAATGCATTTGTATTTTCATCATTTCTGACCACTTTGCTGTGGCCTTGTTATCAGTGTAAAAATCAGTACCACAATAAAAACGACCTTCGGGTTTTAACAACCTATTTATTTTTTTTAAGGCCGTCTCTATAGAGTTTGCATAGTAAAGCGATTCCATTGAAAAAATAAAATCAAACTTTCCAGAATATTTCCATGTCTCAATATCTGTGTGAATATATCTCTCATTTGATTTTTTTTTATTTTTGTTGGCTTGGGTTATCATCTTTTTACTCTTGTCTATTCCTATAGCCTTGATACAGTTTGGGCTGGCAGATATTTTTCTAACTACCCACCCATTACCACATCCTACATCTAGAAATGAAAATGGCCTATCAAAAGAAATCTTTTCTAAAAATTTTGACACATTTTTACCATGTTCTTTCTCCATCAGTTCTGCTCTTCCATTTTGAGCCCATCGATCAAAAGTTTTTCGAATTAAATCCACTTTTTTTATTTCACTTCTTTTCCATTATAACCTTAGGCTCATCTAGACCGATGAACGAGTTCTACGTCTAGCTTATATTCAAATTTTTTATTTTTTTATTGAAAACAAATTGCCTGATGAATCATGTAGACTGTGTGGTGGAACACTGATTGATTTTGCCCAATGTGCCCAATGCAAAAAAGTAATCAGTCACATTTGCAAATCATGTTGTACAAAGACTACTGAACAGTTTCACAGCCAATGCCTGCTTAACTTAGAACAATACAATCATCTTCCAAAAAATATTCCTGTAAATCTATCTAGTATGACCTTGGCCTGATCTAATACAAATCAGACAAATTTTGGATATCATGCCTTCTTAAATTTTAAGTATGATCGTTGCTCCATCTCAATTCTATGCGAAATGGGGCAATAGTATTCGGGTTTATTGTTATGTTACTTATGCCAGTATATGCCCACGCACAGACCTCTGATAGGATTACAATCTTGGATAGTTTTGGAGAATATGGCAAGGGGGAGCCTCTTTTTATTTATGGACAAGTAGCAAATCCTGATAACGATTCATTTCTCATAATGCAGATAATTAATCCTCAAGGTGATTTGTGTCAAATTCAACAACTTGTTCCTCTCTCAAATGGCTTCTTCATCACTGAAGTAATTCCACTGGAGGGACGAATCTGTGGATTAAGTGGAGATTATGAAATTAAATTATTTTACGGGGACTATTCTACTTCTTCGCAATTCCAGGTAACTTCTAATCAATACTCCAAACCCAATCCTGACAAGCTATTAGATTCTGCTGAAATTCTGATTTCTGAAAAAATTGATATAATTGATAAAGAATTTGGTGTGGGCATTACTTTCTTTAATCGATTGAATATTGCAGTTTCCAACAATGATCTGGAAGAACTAGAAACAGTTTATGTGGACTTGTCAAACGAATTTTTTACTGATGAATTCATTTATGAAATCAACCCTCTAATCCGACCTGCCATTTCATCATCTCTGAATTCTGTGGCATCTATGTTAGACAACGATGAAATCTCCTTTGAAGTATCTAAATCAATTGATAGTGAAATCATTTCATCTATATTTTATTATGAGATTGGGGATAAGAAAAAAGGATTAGATATACTATCTGACGCATTTGTAGAAGTTAGAAATGCAAATCCCGTAAAAACCCCCGCAAAGACTTTGACCTTTGATGAGATTGAGGAAATGCTGTTGAACCTTATGAAAAAATCCAACACTATATTGACTCGGCCTGTAAAGGAGGAGATTGGTTTTATTTTTGCTCGAGGAACTGGCCCTCTTTACACATCCGAGCTGACTGAGCTTGTGGATATCTTATCAAAATCCAGATACCTTGATGTAGTCTCCAGAAAACAAAGTGATCTCTACAGGATGATACAAAGTGATTGGAACCAAACTAAAACTTCTTTTGAGACCAAATTTACTATTGATGAAGTACTTGAAAACAAGGATAAAACAATTAAACTTCATAAAGGCGCCATAATCTTGCGTGATCTAGATAATGTTGAACGATTTATTTCATCAAACTCTGCGGAAAACTCTGAGCTTGCCAACATCTTAAGGCCAGATTGGGATTCATTGAAATCAAAATTAGAGCGAGCCTCATCAGTTGAGAATATCATTGAATCTGAATCTGATATTTCTAAAATGAAACAAACCGTTGACATTTCTTCAAGGATTAGTAAATCCGTAAAAATTTCAAAAGATATTGGCGTGGACAAAGGTCTTGCCAAAGAGTGGGAAGGGTTACTAGGTCAAGTAAAAAAAGCATCATCCATTGATGAAATTCTCAAAATTGTTTCAGACTTTGATAATTCAATGAAAGAATTGCGTGAAAAGAGAAATCCTGTGTCTGTTCTAAAATTTGAATACCAGGCAATGAAGGCGCAAGCCGAACTTCAAGCTGATTATAATAATCTCTTCTTAATTGAGAATGCTCTAAAAATCCTTGACACCGCAGAACAAATGGGATCTGGCAATCCTTCCATTACAAGAATCGACAGAATAGAAGTTTTACTTGTATGGGTAAGTGAGATGGCTCCAAAGATAAAAGATGATCTTGATAAAAAAGATGAGGAGGCAATAAAAGCACGTGCAGAAAACGTACTTCAAAGAGCAAAGTCTATTGAAAATCTTGTAGAGTTGAGCATGACAAAAAATAGATTCTTTCCTGGATTTATTGAATTTTCAGAAACCTTTAATGAAAAAATTGACGACGTAAGAGATCTTGTAATTGCAAATGATATTGATACTGCAGATAATTTGGTTCGTGATTTGTTCTCTGAATGGCGACAAGTATCATATGCTTATGAGGATGATCCTTATGGCTCTCCTGAGGGTTATAGTCTTGATGAATTAAAACGAATAGAGTTTAGGGAAAAACTAGAAGCCTTTTCAAATGCTGTTTCTAATTTCAACCATGCAGCCTTTGGTCCATATACTGCAGAGTACAATAAGATGATTTCAGATGCGTATGAACTAATTGAAATTGGTAACTTTGTCGATTTAGAGACAAAAATTCTAGAAATTGGGCAATTTCTTGCAGAACACCTGGTGGCTGATAACAGACGAATCATCTATAACATTTCATATGATTTAGAGAAAGAAATCTGGGTTTTACGTGGGGCAGTTGAAAAATCTCGGTTTGATGACAGAGAAAATCTCTATGTGACTATTTTCAATATGGATGGCAGTAAACACAGCAAACTGAAATTTACAGACACCAAGCATGGTGATTTCTACACCCAATGGATTGCACCTGCAGAACCTGGATTGTATTTTGTAACATTACAATATCAAAATGTCAAGGCTACTCAGATTATTAACATTGAAGAAAAATTTGATACTACATACTCTGAATCCGATTATGATGTAGTTGCGATGGCCCGAGACTTTGAAGAACTACAAACATTTGTAGAAAAATTTGGCGGCTCAGGTTATGATGCCGAATCAAGATTTTCAAAAGTCATTGGTGACATCAAGCTTGGAATAGCAAATCGAGATGCAGAAAATGTTGATGAGAAATTAGAGGAATTAAAAAGACTCATTGAAAGATATCTTCCTATTCGTTCTCGTTCAGCAATAATTGAGGCTCAATATGATGGCAATCTCATTTTATCTGGAGCAGTGCAAAAATCTCTAGCATTCAGGGAAGATCTTTTTGTTGATATCTTTGATCAACAAGGAGCATTGGTCCAATCAATTGCATTGAAAGATAATTCTTCAGGAAGATTCAATGAACTTGTACAAATCCCATTTGAACCAGGAGTATATGTTGCTCAATTAGAATACCATGATGTAATTGTAAATGATTTTTTTAATATAGGGTAATTGATATTTTTTTGCTAAAGTTAATGATGATAAACTGACTAATGGAAATTTGTAGGGTGTTTCTCCAATATGGGGAATCCCTTTATGGGATTTGAAATTATTTTTCTGAAAGAGGAGAAATACAACACACTCTGCAATTAATTAATTTAATATCTAAAGACTAGGCGATCTTGCTTTAAATAACTCTACAAATGGGGTGCTCTATTGAGTATTGAAAAAACACCCAAAGGTGTTCGTATAGCTGAAATTGTTTTAGGAGCAATTGCTATTGCCTTATCTGGATGGGTTTTATCAAATCCAGACACTACAACTTTGCTTTATGTTGCATTATTAGGTACTGCATTAATTATGATTGGAATTTCAAGAATTATAGCTGGTGCCGTTCCAAAAGGAGTTTCTAAAAGCTTTAGGGGTATCAATATAGGAATTGGTGTAATCTCAATTGCTGGAGGATTCTTTGCACTTGTAAATCCAATAGCTGCTGTTGTTACCCTGATTACAATTGTTGCAATATTCATTTTAATTCATGGGTTGGGTCTTATCGCAAGTGGAATTGCTTCAAAAAATATTGAGAAAGGCCCTCGTATTGCAAATATTGTATTAGGTGGTATTGCAGTAGCATTTGCAGGAGTCTTGTATGGCTATCCAGGTCTTGGAGTCGTAATGATGTTGGTGTTTCTATCTCTTGGTCTATTATTCAATGGAATTGCAAGTATTATTTCTGGCATAACTGGAAACAAAATGATGACACCAATTCCAAGTAAAAACTGAAAATACTTAATCAAAATTTTCACTTAACAATAAACAACCATTCACAATAGAGTAATTTCAAATATTCCTACCTGAAAACCAGATCTCATCTTAAATAGTAACAAAAAAGATATTACAATATTGGAATCGGGGCGTTCAATTCTTTTGGCAGTTTTTTTAATTCCTCTAATCCTGTCAATTGGAATAACTCCTGCACTTTCTTTTGCTGAAATTGATTCTCCAAGAAAACAGATGCAAGATGGAATTGCAGCTGAAGAAGTAGTTTGTAAATCTGGATTGGCTTTGATGATTCGTAGTTCAGGGGACGCAGCTTGTGTAACGCCTCCCACTGCAGAAAAGTTATCAAATGCAGGATGGGGAATAATAGAAAAAGAAGCAACAATGATGGAAGAAGCTGAACTCGACGAGGCGTCTTTTGAAGAAGAAAAAATGATTGCAGAGGATGCCTACGTCTTTGGATACCCATTGGTCATGATGGAGTTAACAAAATTACAAATGTCAAATGTTGCAGAAGCAGGACCAGCAAAAGCACCAATAAACCAGTTTTCTCATTGGCCACAATTTCCAACTGCTGATTTTAGGGATATAGTACGTCCAAATGCAGATACTTTGTATTCCTTCGCTTGGTTGGATTTATCTGATGAACCACTTGTGCTACATGTTCCTGATACTGATGACAGATATTATCTAGTCCCTATACTTGATGCTTATTCCAATGTCTTTACATCTCCTGGAAAAAGGACAACTGGTACTGGAGAAAATGATTTTGTAATAACAGGACCATTTTGGAGCGGAACTATACCTCA
>JAOTYR010000048.1 GCA_029861785.1 Candidatus Nitrosopumilus sp. | reverse complement strand
AAAAAACATTACATTAATAGAGTTATGATACATCCAATCTAGATTAGCTATTCCATGTTTTACATTCTTTTCTTAGAAGTCTAAGAGGATCTAAGACATTAAGTAAAACCTTACAAATTTCCGCCACATCAAGACAAAATAAAAATCACAGAAAAATTGTAACACCGAAAAAAGACTATTAATTACCTTTAAAACTAAATATTTTTTGAAATTTGCAATTGACTAAAACAATAAAAACAATGACTATCATTACCGCGATGACCGTTTTGTTATTTGGTGCAATTGCAGATCCATTTGACAACGTATTCGCAAAAAAAGACACCGCCTTGAATTTAGATAACTTTGAGGCAAGAACCATCAACGGAACTGGAAATAACCAAGAATTAGGAAAAGAAGATTTAGGCATGGCTGGACACCCATTAATTCGCAATTCGCCTGCCTTTTATGTAGATGGAATTTCTGAACCTATATCAAATGTAACAGTACCTGATAGAAAAAATGCTAGAGATATCTCAAATATTGTATTTCAACAAGACAGTCCAATAGCAGCTAAGGAAAAAATCAGTGATATGATATGGGCATGGGCACAATTCCTAACACATGATACTAATCATACTCCAGATTCGAGTTCAGAGTTGTTTAATATTGAGATACCAGATGATGATCCAGTATTTGACAATACCATTTATCCTGAAATACCATTTAAGAGATCTATGCATTCTGTAGTGCCTGAAATGGGAACTGCTCATCAACAATTCAGTGATCCTACTGCATACATTGATGCATCTATGGTTTATGGTTCTGATCAAGCACGATCAGATGCTCTTCGAACATTTGCAGATGGCAAGATGAAGACTTCTACAGGAAACCTTCTACCGCTATATCCTGGTGGATTCCCAAATGGTCCATGTACCTCAGCTGAGTGTTTCTTTACAGGTGATGCAAGAGCAAATGAACAACTTGCATTATTGACTTTACACAATCTGTTTGTAAGAGAACACAATAGACTTGCTGAGAACATTGCTGAGAACAATCGTGGATTGTCTGATGAAGAAATTTATCAAATATCTAGAAAAATTGTTGGTGCTGAAATTCAAGTGATTACATACAAGGAATTTATTCCAAAATTGTTGGGCCAAGAGGCCATTCCAAAGTACAATGGATATGATTCCAGTGTAAATCCTGAAATAGCAACTGAATTTTCCACTGTTGCATTTAGAGAACAACACGGTCAAATAACTCCAGATCTACTTCGCATCACAAATTCGGGTGACGTATTCAAACAACCTCTAAGTGAGACATCATTTAGACCAGATAATCTAGCTCCTAATGGAAGCATAGATTCTATTCTCAGAGGTTTAGCTGCACAAAGAGCAGAAGAAACTGATACCAAAATGGTTGACGGTCTGAGAAATATCTTGTTTGGATCAACACCTGCAAGTGGAGGAATAGACCTTGCAGCATTTGACATACAACGTGGTCGTGATCATGGAGTAGCAGACTATAACACAGTTAGAGATGCTTATGGACTAGAACGGGTAACAAGTTTTGACCAGATAAGCTCTGATTCAGAGGTAGTTGAACAACTTGAAGAAGCTTATGATAGCGTAGATAACATAGACGCATTTGTTGGAGGTCTAGCAGAAGATCATCTTGAAGATTCAACAGTTGGTGAAACGTTTCAGGAAATTCTTGTAGACCAGTTCATTAGACTTCGAGACGGAGACCGTTTCTGGTACCAAAACGATCCATTGTTTGATGACAACAAAACTTTGAAGCAAATGGTGTGGAACACATCACTTGACTCTATCATAAAGTCAAACACTGATGTTGACAAGATTCAGAAAAACGTCTTTCAGTGTAGCGAACCCAAGATAAAGTTGCTAGATACCAAGGAAAAATTCTGCAATCAAAAATAGATATTCACCTTTTTTTCTTTTTTTTAAATAAATAGTTCCATTTCCAAAAAGTTTACTCTTAGAATAACTTTAGATGCTGTCTGGTTTTTACAAACTAATTAGGGATATTCTATTACCTGACACGATAAAAACACCCTGCCAGAAAATAGGTGAAAAAATAGACGGTGTCTTGCAAGGTTAAGAATTGGTATAGTTTGAAGATTCTGTGAACTAATGATAAAAATCCATAATTTTTTAATATTATTAAATATAGAATATTTCTAAAACATGGAACAGCTAGTCTAGACTAGGTCTTTCACAAGCCTATTAATGTAATAGTTTAGACTATTTTTGTGAAAAATTACTTTTTACCTATAATATTTGCATTATTGATCTCATCTGTTTCATATCCTGCAATGCAGGCTTTTGCAGGAGCAAATGCTATAACCCCTCCAGGCTTTTATGGGAGTGACCAGTTTGGATTCATCTTCCTTTTTGATCCTTCAGGACCAACAATAACTCCTATTGGTCACTATGGAGACATAGACTCTGGAAGTACAGAGATTGAGTGTACCCTTGATGGTGTTGATTGTTTTTCGCACAGCAGAGCTGATTTCTTAACCATAGAGAAATTTGCCCCATCAATTCCGGTAGTACTTGGACCTCCAGTTAATACTACTGGACCTTATAACGCATTAGAATTTGTAGAACCCACCCTTTACGGTATAAGGCATCCCTTTAATGGCGGACCTGCACTAGACACACTAAATCCATTTACAGGCATATCCTCACCAATAGGCCCTACAGGAACAGATAGACCAATGGCTGGACTTGCATATGATAGAATCAATGGAATAATGTATGCAGTTGATGGAGGAGGAGATGAGGGCCCTGCTAATCTTTACACTATAAACCTCGATAATGGGCAAGCAACACCAGTTGGAAATACGGGCGTAACATTGGGTAGTTTAGAATTTGGACCTGATGGAGTTCTTTATGGAGGTGGAGATGGCAATGATCAGGGAAACATCTATAGCATTAATCCAAACACAGCTGAGACTACATTTGTTATATCATCAGGACAGCCAGCAGTAACAGGTTTGACCCTAGTTGAAGGTATAATATTAGACTCACAAGTAGCAGGCGAACTCTTGTCACTTGATAGTACAGCACTAGTAATTGCAGGACTAACATCAATGTCAATGTGGATGATTCCAACAGTTGCAGGACTTGCAGGTGCTGGAGTGTATCTGGTAAAGTTTAGAGCACACAGAGATTAATTCTCTTTTATTCTAAAAACAATTTTAAATTCAATTTTCTCTTGGATTTGCTGAAATCCTAAATTATTGTTACAAACCGAATACAACTTTATTCTTATCTTTACTTCATATTTCATATTGAATTATGTGGTGGAAGATGGAAAATTAGATAGTATTTAAAAAATAAATTTTAATAGTTATTGTCATAGTTTGTATCAACGTAATTGTTAAAGTCTCTTGTTATTTCATAATTCTGATCATCAAATTTCCATTGTTGTTCTGTAAGTACACGTGTCCTTTCCATCTCTGCATCTGTTTGAATTCTGCGAATTTCAGGATCTTTGGTTTTCTTTTTTTGCCTGGATTTTATTATTTTCTTGTATGTATCAATTATAAAATCTGCGTCGTCTGCAGAAATTATTTTTGCATACCGTAAATATTTAATCCATAATTCATTTTCTTTTACCATTTTTAAAAAAGTATCAACATCCTTTGTTTCCACTGCTTTGTTAATTGCTTTCCAGCCTTCTATTATTTTGGAACTCATTACAGCTAGCTGCTCTTCCCCATAAGGGGTTAATGTGTAAAATGTATCTAATTTTTTTTTAGTTGTTGTTAAAATATTTTTTGAAATACCATAATTAATCAAGTTAGTTAAAACATCAGCGTTTTCTTTTGTTACATTCATTAATTCTTTTAGTGTTGTTTTTCTTTTGTTTGCCATAGTACAAACAAGATGATCTATCGGTTCAAATTCCATTCTTATTGGAAGGTGATTGTACTAAAAAAAGATTTTTTTCATTGCATGCTTTAAAAATTCTTGGACATTAGGGATTTTACTACAAATAATCTTGTTTTTTGACTCTTACTTGATTCAGAAATCAATCAAAAATCTCAACAATGAAGATAATACCCTAGTTTCAGCAATTAAAATAACTCATATTTTTGACAGGATTAATAGGAAAACAGAATCTAACAAATTAAAAAAATTCTACTGGTGTCTTATCGTCTAGAATTGACATCCAGTTTTTGTTTTAGTTTTTCGTATTCCTCTATTGAAATTTCTCCTTTAGCTAATCTTGTTTGAATAATCCCTAAAGGGTTTGAGTCGATAATTGGAGATATGATTTTTTGTCTGATAATGTCTTTGTTTATGGAAATGTTGTGCGAGTTATTATCCACCTTTTGTTTAATCCCATATACGGCCCCAAATAATATTGCCAATCCCCCCAAGGCTAATCCAATATGTGCCAAATCACTGTTATTCTCTGAATCCGAGGTGGGTGAAACAATAGAAGTTGCCTCTGCTTTTGGGATTATCTCGACTCCTAATAATTTGGCATCGTCATCAATTTTGTTTACTCCTATGCTTGGATTACCTATTGCTTCTTCTATGGTAAAATTTGGATAATTTCTATCAAACCAGGATTTGTATATGGGCTCATTATAATATCTGTCTAAATAATACTGTGGGTCTTTATCTATATCAACAAAATCTGCAATCATTGATTTTTCATCTAGTGTGTTATCTTGTTGTCGCTCTACCTTGGGTTCATTTTCAATTACAGTTTGAATTATTTGAGGTTCTTTAATTTTAGAATCAAATTCAGAGGGTTTTACAACTAAATTCTCATTTGAAATTAAATTGTCATCCGATATAGTCTCAACAAGCTCAAAGGATTGAGTTTTTCCTGCTGTCATGTTTAAAACAAATGCCGTGGCATTATAGGTTCCGGTAACTGAAAATTTTTCTTTAATAGGAATGGTCTTTTCAAATGAATTATCTGCTCGAATTATTGCCTGACTTAACAAAACAAATGTATCTTTAGGATCTCTTAATACAATTGTTACAAGGCCTGTTGAATCGTTAGTAACAGCACCTGTAACATTAATAGATTCGTCTTTAAGGTATGTTTCATGATCTAATTTGAATTCCGTAACTTCTGCAAAGACAGGAACGATTCCTGATGATAAGGCTATAGACATCAAAAAAAATAATAGTTTTTTATTCACTAATACATGTAAGACATTTTGTTTTTTAAAAAAAACGTAGAATTGTTATGAATCTAAATATGGTAATGTTTAAAATCGATTAATTTTTTTAATTAAATCCAATTAATCTAAAGATCAGATCGCCAAATAATAATTGCATTATGAAACCACCTAAAATGAATATCATGTATGGTAATCCTGGAGTTACCCAAGAATCAGGTGTGGTACAATAATCTGCAGTATCTGAATGATGTAGTGCAATATTTAATCTCTTTTTCTTTCCCACCTGACTTTCTAATGAAAAACTATACTTTGGATTCTTTGATCTGTATCCTAGAAACATTGCGAAAATTTTCCTTGATTTTGGTTCGTCAAAATCATGAAAGATATCCACCTTCCTTAAGATGAGTATAGAATTACGCATGAAATTAACTATCATTGGAGATATTGAAAGTAAGGCACTATTTACCAAGATAGTAAGTGGACTAACTGCTGATTCAGACAAAGTAGACATAGGAGCCAAAGCAGATAATACAATCAATCCCAAAGCGTCTGCTCCTCCAAACAAACCAAATCTCCAAAGAACAAGGACTATGGGGGCCATAATTAAGGAAAACCCTAATCCAAAGAGGGTCTCCATTACATTTGGTTCAAAGACCAAAAGAACTACTGAAATTGTCCCAAAAATTATCCACATCCAATCAGAAATCTCCCTGCTTCGAATATCAATTACTGTTGCAGAAACTAACATTATCAACGCAAATAAAATTCGAATTTGAGATATGTCTAATTCTATCATAGATTTTTTTCCTTCAGATTGCTTTTTTAATTATCTAACATTTCCGAATTTTTTCTGATTTTTTTTAATTTGTTTTTCAGGTTTTTCTTTGAGTCACTTGATTTTTCATATTTTTTCATGGCAGACTCAAATTTTTGAATATCTGATTTTTTGTCAAAACTAATATGTTGAAACGCATTCCATAAATCTACCATATCTTGTTTTAGGAGTTCTAATTCATCAATTTTCTTTTTGTGATTCTGAATTATTGATTCAATAGCATCTTCAATTTTTACAGCCTTAAATCTAGTAGGTCGTTGAATTGATGGTGAAACGATCCCTTTGGATTCTAGAGTTGAAAGCAAATGATATGTTTCTGTTCTTGGAATAATTTCTTCTCTAGAAATCTCTATTGCTTTTTTTGAACCATTTTTACTTAAAAAAAGGTATATTTTTGATTCATTTTTGGTCAAACCAAAATCTCGTAATTTTTCTTGTAATGCGATTTTTAGTTCTTTGTGATTATTACTGCTATTTGCAATTGACTCTTCAATTTCCATAAATTGTAATATTTCAAATGTAACATAAGAGAGAACATGTAATTTGAAATGACACACATGTATAGGCCACGAAATAACACTTTTTTTATAAAATATCAGCGCAAAAAGGCTGTTGATACGTGCCGTAGTAGTAGATGATGAAAAGGAAAGTAATCAATTATTTAGTGAATTACTTACCAGTAATGGAATTAAGGTAGTAGGGAAAGGATATAATGGACAAGACGCAGTATTTTTGTTTAAAAAATTAAAGCCAGATATACTATTTTTGGATATTTTGATGCCAATATATGATGGAGTTTTTGCCCTTCAAAAAATACGTGATTTCGATTCCCATGCAAACATAATTGTAATTTATGACAAGTTAAATATTGATAAAGAAATTGAATTAAATCGATTAACACCATCTGCGATAATCAAAGAACCAATAGATATTGATGATATTCTAAGAAAGACCTACAAACTTTGTATGCCTTCTGGTGATTCGATTGATCAAATGAAAAAAACCGTCATTACTTTGGCTATGAAGAATACTTTTTTAGAATTAGGTTTGGATGAATTTGATAAAATTACGTTATTGTTGCAAAAGGATCATAACTGCACCATTGAGGATTGTTATGATAATCCTGAAGCCCTTAAACAGGTTTTACAAGATTTATTGGGACGTTCTTACAACGATATTTTAAGCTCTCTAAAGGAAAATATTAAAAACATATCATCGGATAAACTCACTAAAAATTTCTTAGATACTTTAACTAAATAACTCCTAACATGAAATTTATCTATTCTTAATGATTGGGATCTTTTCTTTTATTGTTTCAAACCTCTCAGTAATTTCTAACCTCTCAAACACTTCATCAATTCTATTTAGTATACTTTCAACCATTGGGATTCTATCAGATATTGGATCAAGTAAATTCCTTTTCTTTATGAGTATACTACTTCCAATTACTAACCCCGGAATGAGAATCAAAAATAAGTTTTTTTCAAGCGGATTTTCGTTACTGTCAGTTGTTTCTTGAAGTGTTTCTCCTGGTTTTGCTATCAAAATTTGCTTTGAGACCGTTATTTGATCAAATTCTGAGGTAGTTGCCTGAACTTCAATCGTATCAACATCTTCTGCAATCAATGTTAATTTGATTTTTCCATTTCTGTCTGTTGTTTCAATCATCTCTTCAATCTGTGCCCCTTGAATATGCCAATCTATCTCCACATTACTAAGTGGTACATCTAGAATTTTTGTATCTAAAACCAAATCAAAGGATTCTCCTTCAGTAATTGAATTCACGGTGGAAATTATCAATGACGGAGTTGTCTCCACTGTATTTAGTTTAAATTTTGACAGTGGGAAATCACTTGCAAGTACAGATATTTCTGTTTGGACAGTTTGTTTGGGAATAATATCAAAAAATGTACTGTATGTTCCTTTTTTTATGATAACTGTCTGGGGCATTTCAATTGTATTGTCATCTGCTGCAACTCTAAATTCAATATCTTTGTTTGCAAAAATTGGGTTTCCCTCTACATCAAGCACTTGTAGAGACAATGTATTTTTCATACCTGATAATAAATGATCAGGATATGCAAGCTCTACTTTTGCCGGTTTAGAAACTCCTGTATCTAATTGTAATGTTGTTGTGAATTCATTTACTTCAAATTCTAGATTTACTTTTCCTTCTTTCATTGAATGCGCATTTAATAATGCAAAAGAAGTTCCTTCGCTGATAGTTTGTACAGTTGTTTTAACAAACTCATTTGGCCCCATAACAACATTTGATGTGTCTGGAAAATACCAGCTGGCATTATCGTCATCAGTTAAATATATCATCATTGGAAAATCAGTTCCAGGCATTACTTTAGAAATTAATGGTTCAGAAACTAAATCAAGCTCTATTCTTTCTGGACCATAAACAATTGGGAAAATTGTTTCTTTTTCTTCGCCTACTACTGTTACTTCCAATCGGTCTGGTTTTGTCTGACCAAGTTTTCCAAAAATTAATTTTGCGCCAGAGCCTTTCTCCATTCTATCATCAGATATGGTCAGAGCATCCCTGTCCGAAGAATTTATTTCTGATTCAACTGTTTGTATATTGATTAAAGAAACGCCTTTTTCATCTGCCGGGTAAAGCACCCCAATTAACTGCTCTGTGCTTGATGCTAATAATGGAATTGTAACTAATTTTGTCAATGGGCCATTGACATCGGGAGTTAGAACTGTCTGAAAATCTACCGAATCTGAGACTAGGTAGTCTTCAGCAGAAATACTAACCTTGTAGGTCTCCTCAATACCAGCTTTTACCGATAATTTGGCATATCCTGTAGAGGATCCTGGAGGTATTACTAGGGAATCAACCGTACTAATTTCATTAGTTCTTTTATCGTTGAATATTGACTTGGCATGATCGATTTTCAAAGATACTGGAATAGTTTGAGTTGATTTAATAGGCGAACCATCCTCTCCTTGTAATTGGACAATTGCAAATGTACTTGAAGTTGCAAAGTTGCTAATTTTTTCAGGTATTACATATAATTGGATTTTATAATTTTCTTCATTATCTGATTCGACATCGCCTGATGGTCCAAATACAGTTATTTTACTGCTACCAGAATCCGTATTTAGATTTTCGGCATAAATGGTTACTTCTCCGGGCTTTTTAACTTGAAATTCACCTATGGCAAAATACTCTCCTTCTTTTATTGTAATTTCAGTTTTAAAAAGTGTAACAATTTCAGAATTTGAAGCAGTGATAGAAACAACAGTATCTTGTTTTGCCAAGGTAGGATTGGAATCAACATCTGCTAATTCCACTGAAAAATAACCTGTGGTTGGACCATTAATTGTAAAAGTACTCGGCACTGCTTTTACTAATAATTGCTGTTCTCCTTGTTTGATATTATAAACGGTTATTGAAAATTCTTCAGATGCAAAACCTGGCGCGGCAATAGCAATATTTGTCGTTCCTGAATCAACACCGAGTAATTTTACAGAAGTAATTGCTGTGTCTTTATTTGTGGATAACTCTAAAATTTTTACGATGTTTTGATCTGAGGAAGTGACTATAAGATTATCAATGGTATTTGGAATTGGAATATTTTTTTGAAGTCCATAAACTTGTAATATTCCTTCAGTACCCTCAACTAATTTCTCTGGCATTAGTTTGTATCCAAAACCATTCGGCAGTTGTCCATATGTGTTTGGCGTAAATATTATTGCCACAATTAGCAATAGAAGAAATATCTCTTTCAATATGTGGACAAATACCTAAAAATCGATATAAGACGCTGTATGACTTTTTGTAATACATCTAAACATGATTAAAAAATTGAATTCACATCAATTATTGAAAATTGAACCAGTGTTATCCCAATCAGGGTCATTATTACAAGGATTATAGAATAAAAGAATCCACCTGAGAATGCCCCTTTAATTACTCTTCCCAGGAATAGCCCTGCCGACCAAGATTGAATCAGTATAATTATCGGAAATAATCCTAGTGATGATTCCACAAGCCCTCCTTCAAGATTTGACAGGTCTTGGCTTTCTTGGGCGATATCCCCAAATGAATCAATTACTAATAAAGTTGTAAACCCTGTTGTTCCCATTAAAATAAATCCAACAAACAGGTAGGGCATTAACAGATCTCGTTTTTCCTTTTGAATTTCTTGCATTCTTTCACTAGTTTCAGTCAATGAATCCAACGTTTGCGGATTTCCTCCCCCCGCAGAAATTAATTCAAAAAAAATA
>JAOTYR010000047.1 GCA_029861785.1 Candidatus Nitrosopumilus sp. | reverse complement strand
GTATTTTCATGTTCAAAAATAACACGACTCTGGTATTTGATCCAATTGTCTCTTGGACCCGGATTAAAAATGCTGATTTCGCCTTTAGCCGCATTGTCATATACAGCATATCCTGGCAATATTGTATCAGGAAAAGGAATCTGAATGAAGCTGCTTCCCAAACCGGAGGTAACATCCACATCATCAATTATCATTTTCATATTCAGATTCCCTAAATTTTTTGGAATATACGTCATGTTTATCATCAAGCGTTCGCCTAAATCTACAACTCTTTCTTCAGTTGTAATAGCCGTAAAATTAAATTGTCCCCAAATATCTGTCAGTGGTGCAGAGTATTCTCCAAAGTCACTTGTATAAGGTAGTGGAAAACTAAAGGTCTGCACAATGGTTTTATTTGAAAATCCGAGATCATTTCCTAAAGGATCCACTATTCTAATATCAAAATCTAAGAGATGTGCATCAGAACCATAATTCGTATTAAAAAGATCCGTTACTTCTTGTTCAACATTTTCATCTAAGGCATAATCATCCCAATGAATTAAATCATCAATAAATCCATTAAATCCATTTGCTCCATTTTCATCACTTGCACCAACATAGATATTTCCTTGGAGAACAATGTTGCTATTTCCACCATTTGTGTCTGAATCCATTAATATTCCATCAACATACAAATCACAATCATTATCTCCAGGCATCCTTGCCACAAAATGATGCCATGAATCATCTTTGTAGTTTGTTGCTCCCGTACAAGTCGCTATTGTCGAACCAGTATCCAACTGAAAAATCAAATGGCCATTTTGATTTAAAAAGATTTGATATGATTTTTGTCCATTGTTGGTATCTCCAAAATATATCGCCTGATCACTTGCAGGACCGGAACTATAGGCATAAAACCATGCCGAAGTTGTAGAAGGGCTATCATCAAGGTCGTTATCATCATTTGTTAAGATTGACGCATATTGATTTCCTGAAAATTCATATGCGGCAGCACCCTGATGCGCTGTTGCGTTCCAACTAGGTCTGTTTGTAGCACTACCTAAAGTCATTAACGTGTTCGTGGTTGAATCCAACGGTGAGTCTAGATCAATTTCAAAATGATATGACATTGTTTCGCTAGTGGTTCCAGAATGCATCAGACTTTCTGGCATTGGACTGCTGATGTACCTTAGAGTTGCATTCCATTTTCCATCAGGAATATTTACGGTTACATTATCATCTGTGTTTGTGTAAAATATCGGATTTGTTAAACTGAAATCAATAATCTCCTCCAAATTGTCCTCTGGTGCAGATGACCACATTTGCCTTTCTCCCAATGCATCTAGTGTTTCTTTATGAAAAATCAAAACATTCTCTGGAACCAATCCAGAGGTCAGGAAATTGCTTCTTAATGAGCTTACACTCTGTTCAGCAATTTCAATTTTTTGGACCTCGACATTTTTAATTACTAGATTTCCGGGAATTCCATTTAGAACTTCAGCTTCAAATCTAATTTTATCTCCGTCCTCACCAGAAATTCTATATGACCATTCAAAAATAGCAGTCTCTCCTTTTTCTAATACTGGATGCGGTTCAGGCATTGAACCTTCAAACTCTGCAATTGCGCCAAGAGGAATTACATTTAGAATAGGTTGAATGTTTGTGTAAATTGTATTTTGGGTTGAATTGTTCGTAACTGACAATAGTATCGTCGATTTAAAATTAGTTGGAATTTCCTCAGGTAATGCAAATAATTGTAAATGTAGTGGATTAGTTGAGGCGTTTACAGAGAATTCCTTTGTAGTGCCTCTATCTGTAACTAATTTCATTTTATAAGATTGAGTTTCCAAAGCTATGAAAGGCAAGAATTGAAGGATATTTTTTGCAGTAGTTCCAGTAGTTACTGTATTGTTTAAATCAAATCTATACACCTGGTCTACACCGGTCACATTTTCTATCCATATTCTGGTAAAAGATATTGGAATATCTCCAGAATTATGTATATCTAAATTAATTTTGTTGTTCTCTATTGTTAATTTTGAGATGTCAAAGGATTCTTTTTTTCTATTTTCTCTTTCTTGATCAGCTGCAAAAACATTTTCAGAAAAATTCTCAAATAAATTCATGCTATAAGTCAAATAACTAGCAGCAGTAATGATCACAATTAAGAAAAATACTCCTCCCACAACAGTAGTTAGCGCTCTTCTTTGCTTCATGGTCCCATAACATAGGTTTGGTAGATAGAACCTTTTTCAGTAATTACAGTAACTTGAATAGGGTCAGTTGATGTCCAGTTATAGATAATTTCAGATGAAAAATCATCATTAACTACCATTCCACCATTTGTTATCATCAAATCAATTTTATCAATAGAATTATCTAAAGAGATTTTTGTAATGTTTAACCCAATATTTCCAACATTACTCATAGTCAAATTAACAAATTTACTTGGATTGTTTCCAAACCAAACATGCTCGATTACTAAAAACTCGTTTAACTTGTTTACCCCTTCTGCATAAACTTCATTAATTTCATTTTGCTCATTTGCAAATATGCTATTTGACCAGGCAGTTAACATGCTTCCCATAATTGCAACAGAAGAAAGTAAAATTCCCGTAGTTACTACCGTAGCTAACGCTCGTCTATTGGTATTCTTTACCATATAAAAAAAATATAAAATTCAATATTATCAATCTGGGTGTATTTTCCAAAACTTACATTAATCAACACAGGTCTAATTATGTCCAGAGCACGTTTTTCCACATACAGAGCACGAACTGCAGGTTAAATCCACTCTAAACAGACCAATATGGTTTGAGATTCCGAATGCAAACATTATGTATGTCCATAAAAACAAGACTTCAACTAAGTGTCCTGGATAATAGATGTTTTGAAGTGATAGAAATAGAATACTGTTATCTCCTACAACCTGAGCAATTATTCCTAAACCCAATAAAGACATCATAAAATTCACACCTCCTTTAAAAAATAAAATTATGCCAATCAAGGCAGGAATTAAAATAATTGAGTCTAAAATTGGATATGAAAATAATACTAGCATATTCTGATTTGAAATATTGGATTGTGAATCAATTATCATTATTAAAGATGGAATTAAAAGAAAAATTGATCCTATTGTTATCACCAATACCAGTTTTTTTGAAATTTGTTTTGTAAACGGTTTTAAATAAAAAATAAGTGAGGCAAAAAATAATTGATACCCAGTAATATAGAAAAAATCATCAGCATATTCCCAGGAATCCATACCCAATACCAAATCATATAGTACATCTACAGTTTCTGCGCAAAACCAATATGCTGAAAACAGCATAAACAAAATCCATGCTTTTCCGTGATTTCCTTTTATTCCATATTTTGAAACCATAAAAAATGACAAAACCATAACAAAGGCACAAAGAATGATTCCACTCCAATTGATTACATTCTCTGCAATGTTTTGTCCTATGATATTTCCTATTAAAACCAGAGATGTTATTCCCAATAAGGAAAAAAGAAGATGCTCTTGTACACTGAATCGTTGGTAAAATAATTGCAAGTGTTTACCTCGCAATTACTTTGAGGAAATCTTGTACGGGTTTGGATGTTGATGCACTCTCAAGATTCTTCTTTATTGAATCAATGATAGTTACATGCGCTTTACCATAAATGTCTTTTAGAATTCTATTTAGAAATTCTGGCTCATCAAAACAATCAGATAATGTTCGATTATAATCTTCCATCAATCTCTGTTTAACTTTATTTAGATCAGGTTTTCCCATCTCCAAAAGCGATTTTTCAATGGCAGAAATAATTAAAACCTTAGGATCATCACTTGTTTGGATCACTCCCCAATCAACAGAATTTATTATTTTTCTTACTTCTTCTTGAACCTCATAATCATCACTTGTCATAGCCACAAGAGTCTCATTACCGGCATCTACCGGAGATGCGCCATCGGCTATTATTCGTGCCCAGTTTGCCAAATCACCTACGGATGGACCATAAGGTAGATCCCCCGATTTATACTCCTGGCGTAATTTAGCTGCAACATGAACAATATTAGTTGCCGTCTCTCTTTGAATACCTGAGCGCTCCACAAGAAGATTGACTTCCTTTTCATCAATGTAGCTCCCCACACTCATATAATCAAAATTCAGCCATACACTCATCCTTCTTCTAAAAGCAGCGTTAAGAGGTTTAGTACCAGTAAATTCAGCTGAAAAAGGGTTTAAACTAATAATCATATATGCATCTTTATGTCGTGAGATAAGCTCGTTATCTTTTTCATTTAATACCATGTGTCCTCTAGCATCCAAAATTGGATTTAGTTTTGTTGCGACATCTTGTTTCATCATGTTTGCTTCATCCAGATAAAGGATTCCACCATATCTACACCATGAAGTGATAATGCCATCAATCCAATTTTCTTTTCCTAGTCCAATATACCGTCCAAATAAATCATATGCCGAAGTTTGTAAACCACAATTAATTTCCCATAATGGAAGTTGAGTTAATTCTGCTACTAGATAAATAATATGAGTTTTACCAGTTCCGCTAGGTCCAATACATGCACACTGTTTGAAATAACCAAGCGCCCTTACAATTCTTTCAACATAATTGTCTCCTTTATCATAAAATGGTGGAGTGTCAGTTGGAATCAATTCCTGCATTTCAGATGAGAAGTTAAAATTATCAGGATTGATGTATTTTTTAATATCATATTGGTGTAATTTCGTTGAATCTACTTTTTTATTTTTTGAAAAATTTATTTTTAAACTAAAAGAATCATTATTAATTCTAGATGTTTGCAGCTTCTTTACATTACCTTCAGATACTCCTGAAATCATAAAATATTGTAACTCCAAATAGGTTAAACCAAAGAGATGTATTGTTATGCTACAGACAGGCGGTTAATTACCAATTATTTAGATTATAGTCATGATTCATGAGGTGGAAGTATCTAATTTGATGTTCAATAAGACCAATGATGATCAAATAAATTTTAAAAAATATAATATTAATGTCGAGTTGGAAGAAGAATCAAGTAATGAAAAGGAAACGGTTCTAAAATATTCTCTTGATTTAACATCTAATCCCAAAAATTCAGTTATTAACATAAGTGGAAATACCATATTAAGTGGAGAACAAGAAGAGATTGAGGCGTTCTTAAAACAAGAAGAGCAAAAAACTCCCGAAGTAGTATCCATAATTTATCAAGAATTATTTCCGTTAATGTATATTATTTCTAAAAACATGAATATTCCTTCACCTGCCCATACCTTATCTCAAAACAATGTTAAGGAAGCTGAAGAAAGTGAAGATCCTGATGAACCTAATGAAAAGCACATTGAAACGAAACTAATTCAAGAAAAAGATAAAACAGACAATATCGATCAAACTATGAAAGATGAAACAAAAACGGAATCTAATATAGAATCAGATGAACAAGAGGAACAGAATGACGAAAAAGAAACGCAATGATGATATTTGCAACAGACATTTCTTGATATAATCTATAAGATTTTTTATGATACCGCACAAAAAGATTTCAAAGATGTAAGGTTACTATTATCTGAAAAAAATCTTTTCCCTTCAATAGAATTTGAACCGCAAATTGTAGTAAAAATCCCAATTCCAAAAAAAATAGATAACGGTATAATTTACTCAGGATGTTTTTTTGGAGATTCTCCTAAAGAAATAACTACTGTATGGGGTCTTTTTTTAGCGACAGTATACCATCTTGCAGCCCATGTTGCAGTTTCAAACTATTCTTTGTATAATAATTGGATTAGAAACAAAACTCCAAGAACTTTTTGGAAGGTAATCGATTTCATTGAAGATGAAGCCGTTGAGCGTTATCTTTCTACCATTTATCCTGATACATGGAGTAATTTATCTGCAATAAAGTATAGTTATGAGGAAGATTACAAACCTGAAATATCAAAATCAAAATATGCCCTAAAAATAGGCTCAAAAATCATCGATTCTATCAAGAACTCTATGAGTAATGAGATTCTACAGTGTTTTGATAAGAAACATGAGCGCCATATACTTGATTGGGCATCACAATTATACTACAATCAACACATCTTACATGAAGATAGGCCTTTTTATTATGAGCAACACCATGTCAATCAATCTATTATATTAAAACAAAATAAAATAAAATTTAATCCTACTGGAAAATTTGAAAATACCATTAAAAAATTAAATTTTTTATATTTCGAAGAAAAAGACAGGCTTGAAACTATTTTACATCAAATTCGCAAAGATGTTTTAGGACTAAATTTTGATGAAGTAATATTACCAACTGAAGATATCTATGAATATTTCAAACTTAAAGAAAAAAATAAAAAAATGATTAAAAAAATTAGAGAGCAAATTAGATCCGTTTATAATAATTCCGAAGATCCTCGAACCAATTTTTATGGAGAAATTGATATGGAGTTAGCTATTCAAGCAATTGCAAGTAATTCCGAAAATTATGCCGAAGTTTTTAATAAACAAGAAGAGCAAAGAATTGAAGAGACATGGGCAATACTAATTGATAATAGTGCAAGTTTAAGATTGCGGTTTGAACCCGTCAAAGACTTTATGCTTTGTCTTGCAGAAGCATCAGAAGAGCTAACAGGACCTTCTGGAACTTGGGGTTTGTATAGTTATGATCAAAGATTTTCAATATTAAAGGATCACAAAGGAAAATACAATCAAGATGTAAAATCTAGAATTGGAGGGTTGCATAGTGGAGGTCTTTCATATACTCCTGATGCAATTTTATTGACTGGAAGAATGCTTGCAAAAAATCCAGCAGATTTAAAACATATTTTTATTTTTACAGACGACTTTCCTACAGGGTTATGGAATTATGACAAAAAACTAAATCTTGCAATCAAAGAAGTTGAAAGGATGGGAATTGAGGTAATCGGCATTGGTTTGTCATCAAATATTCAAAAATACTTCACGGATGCCTGCTGGGGTATTAATATGAAAGAGCTTGTTGACCAATTTGTACGAATATATCGTATGAAATCAAGTAAATTCTTGTAATTTTCTTATTTTATGTAAATAATATAAAAAAATTTCATGATTATTTAGGAAAAGTAATATTCCTAACTTTTTTTTAGATTCATTTTAGGCATGAAATAAAATGTCTGTGCAAAAATGTTACACATCAGATCCTATAACCTCATTTGATATTCTCTTAGTAATAATGAAAAACCACGTTTTCACAAAAAGAAAAGGTATCAGTACAGTACTTACTACAGTTATAATTCTAGTAGCTTCTGTAGTTCTTGGATCTGGAGTTGTTTTGTATGGAACAAGTTTGTTTCAAACAGTCGCCCAAGAAGAGAGCATTGAAGTTCAAGGAATTCAGGTCTGGGTAAACGCAACTGATCCATTGGGTGATGCGTGGGGAGCCGCAGGGGTTAGAAACAATGGGGATCAGATATTAGCAGTAGACACCATTTCTATCAAAGGTACAATAGTTCCCTTTTCTAGTTGGTATTGGGATACTGATCAAACCAGAGTTACTGCAGAAAACTGGCAAGCCGCCTTTATTCACGAAGGAACAGACGGTGCTGGAACCTTAATGAATGATTCTCCAGAAGTAACCACCGCTTGTCCAACTCCACCTGCAACAACATTAGAGATTGATTTTGATGGTGGTTTCAGTAATCCAAACGACGCCCTACCTACTCTTTGTCTAGAACAAGGATCAGGTCCAGTTGGACTAAAACCCGGAGAGAGAACAATCATCTATTTCCAGATACCACTGGAAAAAGTAACAACGCTTGATGCAGGAGCTTCAACAACATTGAAGATATTTGCAGATAAAGCAGGAGCTCCCATAAGCATTATCGTCCAAAACCCATAGGGAGAGTATTTTTTTATTGTATCTCTCTCTATATTTTATTTTTAATTTGGAGAATAAAAATTGAAACCAGTAAATAAAAATCAAATTAATTTAAATAATATCCTTGATCAAAATCTTTTAGATAGAAGCACCATTAATAAAATACCCGATAAATTTCAAGCAGTCAAAGAATATCCTCTTAATGCGCCTTTTAGTTATGCAAAAATTTTGTTTGATGAAAGAAATTCTAGTTTTCAATATTTTGTAGACGAAATTAAATTAAATTTTGAGGAAGAAAAAATTTACAAAGACTTGTACACCTTTGTTGAACAAAGTCTAGATTCAATTGAGAATACAAAAGAAACAAAATTTGATGAACATCTAAATGATGTTATAAAAAAACATCGAGGTTTTTTTATATCCAATCCTGTAGCAAGTATGGAAAAAGTAAAGTATTTTCTTAAAAGAGATATTATGGGTTATGGAGAAATTGATGCTTTAATGCATGACCCTAATATCGAGGATATTAGTTGTAGTGGACCTAACATTCCATTATACGTATGGCATAGAAACTATGATAGTTTGTCATCAAATATTTTGTTCACGTCTCATAAGAAATTAAATTCGTTTATTACAAGAATTGTATTCAAATCTGGGAAACATGTAAGCACAGCACATCCAATTTCTGACCTTGCCCTAACTGGAAATCATAGAATTTCTGTTTTGTATCAAAAAGAAATTACCCCAAAAGGAACTAGTTTTACCATAAGAAAATTCAAAGAAGATCCCTTTACAATTGTGGATCTGATAACGTTTGGTACAATTGATCTTGAAACTGCAGCATTTCTTTGGATGATGATTGAGGCAAAAATGTCAATAATGATAATTGGTGCTACTGGTAGCGGAAAAACAACCGTGCTAAACGCCATTGCAGGGCTAGTTAGTGAAAACGATAAATTGTTTTCAGTGGAAGATGTGGCTGAAATCAATCTCCCTCATGATAATTGGTTTTCATTAATTTCAAGGTCAGGATATGGATCAAATGATGAAGGAGAAATAGGATTATACGAACTAATAAAATCAGGAGTAAGGCATAGACCTGATTACATTATTGTTGGTGAAATTAGAGGTTCAGAAGCATACGTAATGTTTCAAGCAATGGCCACAGGCCATGGCGGTTTATGTACAATGCATGCAGATAGTTTAGAATCTGCAAGTAAAAGACTGCAGCAAAAACCAATGAGTATACCTCCAGCATATCTGTCTTTGATGAATTGTGCCCTTGTGATAAAAAGAGTGAAAGATAGAACCACAGGTAAAAGTATGAGACGTGCAATATCAATCGAAGAAATCTCTAGCGACATTACATCAAACTCAGTAGTAAAATGGAATCCAAAATCTGATTATTTTGAACATTTCTTTGATTCAAGTAAAAATCTTAAAAAAATATCAGAACATACCGGAAATGAATTTGATGAGGTAATAAACGAGCACCTTAAAAGAACTAAAATTTTGAAATGGATGTCAGCTAATAATATTCGAGGACATAAAGCAGTTACTGAAATGATTAGGAAATATTACAATGATCCTAAATCAGTTTTAAAACAAATCAACTATGGTGATTAAGGCTAATGCTTTCTATAAGTAAAATTAATGAAAAGGGATTTGAACGAAAGCAAGGAAAGAAAATCAACAACGAGCTTCCTTATTTTATCACCATCGTGACTTTGCTTAGTAGTGCAGGTATTGGACCGTATCTCATGCTTCAAAGGGTAATGTCTATGGAACTGTTGCCTACAATTAGAAAAGAATCTCAAAAAATGATAAAACGCATTGATTTGTTAGGTGCAGATCCTCTTGAGGTTATGCGTCAAGTACGAACTCATTCTAGCTCAAAGGCATTAGGAGAATTTTTTGATGGTTATGTATCAACTGTGGAAAGTGGTGGAAATGTGGTTAATTATCTTAAAAGTAAAATGAAAACTGTATATGATAGACATACAGAATCACAAAAACAATCAGTTGTAAAATTAGGAGCTCTTGTAGAAGCATATATGACAATTCAAGTTGTATTGCTAGCTGTATACATTATTAGTGCAGCAGTTATCTCAGACCCATTTTCATCCTCAGAAACAGGAATTAGCGGAGAAGTAATATTTTTGATCTTAACCCCTGTAATATCCATTCTATTTCTTTTTGCCGCAAATAAAAATGGAGTCTCAAAGAATCCTGAACTACACATGAAAAAAATAATTATATTTGGAGCACCTGGATTAATAATAAGCGTGATAGTAATTGGATTGAATTTAATTCCTGATCCTTTAATGGAGCCTTACTTGTTAGGTGGTGCGCTTATTGCATCTTCAATTATGCCAACAATTTATTTTAAAAAACTATATGCAAAAACCATTGCCTCAGAAGACTCTACACCTAAAATATTACGAACAATTTCTGAAGCACGTAAAACAGGTATGAGTCCAGAAAGTAGTGTCATTCATGCATGTAAAAGAAAAGAATATGGTCTATTTAATTCAGTAGCAAATGGAATTGCAAACAAGATTGAATGGGGTGTTGATTTTAAAACGATTTTTCAATACCTCCAAAAAGAAATTCAGACTTTTAATGTTTTGATTAGTTTTAATATTTTGTTTG
>JAOTYR010000122.1 GCA_029861785.1 Candidatus Nitrosopumilus sp. | reverse complement strand
CAGCAGATGCAGCAGCAGCCAAATCCGCAGCAGATGCAGCAGCAGCCAAATCCGCAGCAGATGCAGCAGCAGCCAAATCCGCAGCAGATGCAGCAGCAGGTCAAACACAACCAACTCAATGTGGACCTGGTACAATTCTTCAAAATGGGGCTTGTGTATTAGATGAAAGATGTGGACCTGGAACCATTCTCAAAGATGATGTATGTGTTCTTGATTCAACATTCCCCCCATCTGGTTCTTCTGTCAAAGGAATGGGTAAAGAAATGGTTATGGGGGTTATTATAGCATTTGTAGCTGCTGGAACTGTTGGAGTTATTTTTGCAATAATATCCAAAGCCAGTAAAAGTAGCAGTTAATCACAGGACAAATCTTCTGAATTCATCATTTTATCTAAATCAAATTTCCACATCAGAGTTGTAGATAAATGTGGAATTATTTCTAATATTGAGTGTTAGTATGTATTGTAATGATAAACTGATAGGATAAAGTCTGATGTTTTCACCTTTAAACATAAAGTCAATTGTCCTAAAAATATACTGATCTTCTGACATCCATTATGATGCAAAAATTCTCTCTTGTACTACTGAAAAATATGGATTAATTGTCAACGGTTTTACTACAAACAAATTCCCATGTTCTGATTGATAAAATGTAGATGTTTCAAATTTTTGAAAAGTAATCCAAAATGGCATTGTATTGCAAAATTCCATTTTACCTTGATTCAACATTGCAAAAAAAGTAAATTCACCTGAATTATTTCATCTATACTCCAACTGTTGTGTGCCGATAATACTTAATCTTAAATATAATTAGAATTATGATTATCACTAGCGTTTGTTGTGAGGATTAAGTGTTTATTCAAATTTAGTTTTCACTTGGTATTGGAAAAGAAATAATGTTTTCATCAATCAGATAACTTATCATTTGAGCAAAACCTTTATCTGAAACTCCTCCCTGAATCCACCAATATGCCACATTCTTTACCCAATCTGGTATGTCTATCTCAAGAATATTTTTATCATTAATTTCAAAAGGTATGTGAATTAATTTTACATCTACATATTTCTGAAACGCATCCATTAGATATCCGTCTGACATTTTATCATTTAGCCATTCTATAATAAACTGTTTGATTACCTCTGGGATACAAATATTGTCTGAATCAATTAAATTAAATTCTGCTGTAAATTTTGAACCTGCATACTCTACGTCTACAAAATATTTTCCTAGTGGGAATATCTCCTTTTCAAAAGCAAACAATGATGGAATTGGATTTTTTAAATTTACTATTTCAATTGGAATTGCACTACTTTCTTTACCTGATTCATCTCTTATGTGGATGATTGCAGGCTCTCCAGTAATCTCTGAAACTTCAATAATGTAAAATAATCTTTCACAATAACTGTATGTTGTTTTTTCCATCTCGATGGTGACTGATGGCTCTGCACTTATTGCTGGGAAAGATGCAAAACTTGTTGCTAAAATTAAGCTTAAAATGATAATTTTTAATTCCATCTATTTTCTGAAAATATTACTCAATAAAAGTCTCAAAGCAATACTGAGAAATCTTTTTTAATAACTTGAATCAACTTGATTTATCGAGTTTTCTGCGGAAGCAAATTCTTTGAGTGTGTGGATTGTGATCCCCCTCAAGGAAATTTTTTACAGGTCAGCGTTGCTTATGGATATAATTTGATTTACAGTTATTAATGGGGATTTTACAATCTTCGATATGCCCAGTTATCAAGACCAGACGTGGATTAGACTTTGGAAAGAAAATTCTCCTGAAATACGTGAGCGCGTAATTGGATGGCGTAAACAGACAGCAGTTACTCGTATTGATAAGCCTAGCAGATTACAAAGGGCTAGAAGATTAGGTTACAAAGCAAAACAGGGAATTATTGTCGTCAGAATGAGAGTTGGAACCGGTGGTATGAGAAAACAAAGACCTACTGGTGGTAGAAGGCCAAAACATCTTGGTGTTACAAGAATCAAGGCTGATGATAATATGAAAACTGTTGCAGACAGAAGAGTTCTTCAAAGATACCCAAACATGAAACTTTTAGGTTCTTATTTTGTCTATAAAGATGGAAAACATTATTGGTTTGAAGTCATTTTGGCAGATCCAGATCATCCCAGAATTGCTCAAGACAAAGAGTTAAACAAAAGAATTCCTAGATCTGCATAAATTGAAAACAGTATTTTTAGCTTCTATTACAATGCTTTTTGTAATGACTCCTGTATATGGTCAGTTTTTATCTGATGCAACCGGATTGGCAAATCAACTGGATGTGCAAATTGGTGAACATACTTTTGAGGTTGAAACTGTTTCTAATTTTGATATACCAAACTTTGAGTTTGATGGGGATGAAAAAAAATTAACTCTTTACATTTCTAGTGGCTTGGAAAATAATTTAGGTGAATTAATTATTCCTCATGATCTTTTGGGGAAAAATTTAACATTTTCTTTAAACCATCAAAAATATTTTCCAAAGATAAACTCCAATGAAAAAATATCCTTTGTAACCCTGAATTTTACAGGTTCTGGAGATAGCAAATTAGAAATTTTCGGAACAGCTGATCTTCTTGGTCTAACTGAAAAAGATGAGATGGCGCAGAAAGATTCATCTTCATTACAACAAGGTGAGACTTTTGACGATTCCCTTGGATGGTTAGCTTTGACTGGATCTTTCATTGTTGTTGCAGCGTTTATTGTGATGAAGATCAAGAAAAAAAATCAAGTCTAAGTTTATCTATTCATGCTGCATGTTAATTTAAGAAATATTTTTGAGATTTGTTTTTATCTTGTTTTGCTTGAC
>JAOTYR010000005.1 GCA_029861785.1 Candidatus Nitrosopumilus sp. | reverse complement strand
CCAAACTGAATTCTATATTCTTCATCAACTGCAATTATGCAATCATTATCTTGCCCTTCAATTGTCTTTTTTGCACACTCTTCTACTGGTTCTCTAAATGTGTTGGTTAAAGCATCTACATTTTGGACAAATCTGCTATAGTTTCGCTCATTTTGATCACCAATTATATCTCCAAGAGAGATTGCAAGAAGAACTGCTACAATAAAAACTACAATAAAGCAAACACTTCCCAGTGCGATGATTTTAAAGGATTTCATAATTTGCTATTCTGGATCATCTTGATTGGTGTCTCTACCACACTTAGGACAGACTCTGGTTTTGAAATATTTCTTTTCCACAATTTCTGCAAGATTGAGGTTTCACAAGTAGATTAAATCTTTTTTAGACTTAAAGATTGAGATTTTTTTCTTTGTTTTTTGTCAAAATAATCCATAGTAAAATGAAATGCAATTAATTTTGCAAAGACTATAGTCGAAATCAGGGCCAAAATAGGCTCATTCAGGTAAAGCAAATAGAAGGTAACTCCAATTGCAGTCATGATCTCTATTGCGGTACACGTACAAAGACTTAGGAGCATTTCTTTCATGATAATATTTGAATGAATCTGGCTTTTTACTATTTTTAGATTCGATAACATCTTTATTTTTTAGAACTTTTTATTTATCTTAATTGAAGACAATAGTAATTCTAGCAATAGCTCTTGCCTGCTCAATAGGAATAATATCTGCTGTTTTTGTGGTGGGTGGTATGTATCAACAGGAGTTATTTGAAGAATACATGGATGATGTTCAAGATTCTAAAACTCCGAGGTCCTCTTCAGGTTCTCCTCTGCCTGTTTTTGATATTTTACCATAAAAAATTTAAATTAATTTTCTACCCTAGAATATAAGAAAATGACCATATCATGTAATCATGAAAATAAAAAGCCAGTAGATGTCATAGGCATTGAGATTATGCTCTGCGATGAGTGTGCCAGCAAAATTAGGGAATTAGGCACATGAGAACATTACTTTTTGGGAATTGTGGTTTGAAAGGTTTTTGTGAAAGTTGGCATGCGATTCTTCATTAAATGTCAACTCACATCTAAAACATTTCCACATTGTAATGTTTGTCATGGTATGCATTGAAGAAATTTGTATATAAGATCAATGAACGATTTGTACTAAAGTTTCAGTAATTCTGGTGTATCTATATTCCTACAACCTTTTCAAGATACGCCCAAAGCGAAACAAGGCCTGCAATGGCAGTCAATATGAAACCTATTGGACCTAACATGTAAGAAATTTTTTTTAGATGTCAATTTAATTTTAATTCCAGATTATTTTTGACAAATACAAAACAAAGTGTTTACAAATCTTTGAATTCCATGGCTAAATTTTTTTAGATTATATACTCTTTTTTAATTTGTAACACTCAAAGTTTACAAAGACAAACCTACAAAAAGAAATAATGACAAAAACAAGCATCGGGGTTTATTGTGATAAGGTGATCTATTCAGTAATGTTATTGGACTCTGGAAATATAGATACACTAAAGGTAGAAAAACACGAGGGACGTCTGAGACATTTCAAGTTCATCAAACATCTAAAATCCCTAGTGGATGTGGATTTATGTGTAATTTATGAAAACGAAGAGGCACAGCCTATTATTAATTACATTAGACGTGAGAAGAAAAGGAAATACCTGGCAATTGATTTCTCCCCAATTCCTGATCACCCAAATTACAAAGAGAATCCTGATTTGCCAACTTTGATTAGAAAATTGGTTTATAGAAAAAAGCTTAACGATATTTTGTTTGCAGACAATCAAAAAGGACTGAAAAACCAAATTGATGAATTGAGTGTTGATGAGGTAGTACACATGCGAACTTTGGATGGATTTGTTTTGGCATTTATGGCAGCTGCTCACGGGATTTTTACTCTTGATGAGAATTAAGACCATTAAGAAATCCCTCTCCAAGTAACCCTAACTGAGTCATGCTCCTAGAGTGGCCCAAAAGTATGATTCTCCTTGACATGCCTTCCCTATTTCCACCTAAGTTTGTTTAAATGAACATACAATTGTTATAATTATTTTATCTCAAAAGCATATGTTGTGAATGTACTCCACATAGATGATTCCCAAGAAATATGTGATTTGTATTCTGACATGTTTACCATTGATAATCACTCTATTAGAAGTGTCAATGATGGAAGAGATGGTCTAAAACTTGTAGCTAAAAACGATTATGATCTAATTCTTCTTGATATGATGATGCCAAATTATAGTGGAATGGATTTCCTTCGTGATTTAAAAATTCATAAACCATCAGAGTTAAAAAAAGTGGTAGTGGTAAGTGTATTGCCATTCAACGAGGCTCAAACCAAGGAATTACTAGAATTTGGAATCCATTCCATTGAAGAAAAGCCTCCCAACCTTCAAAGCCTAGTAAAAATGCAGAAAAATATGCTGTTTAAATAATTAAATATTTTTAAAAAAATAATTACAAAAAAATCCTCTAATTTATTAAATTTTTGACTCTAGGGAGGAAATTACCTTTCATTCGTTTTTATTATCCGAATCTATCTTTTTAATTTTTTTGTATGTTTCATATATTTTTTCAAAATATTCATTATCTACTTTTGAAAAAGTTCCTGTTTCTTTCAGAGATTTTTTAAAGTTTTCTAATCTGTCATGATCCCCGAGTTGGTTTTCCTGTAATTTTGTAATCTTTTGAATTTTGTCTTTAATTATTTGGTCTATCTGTATGCTGTTTGTAGGAGTTAATTGTGGAGTTACTTCGGTGTCTTGTAATTTTTTTGTAAGTGGTTCCTCTTCTATAATTGAATCATCTTCATAATCATAGTTTTCAGTAAGCTCATCGTCTTTTTCGGAATTCTTTAATTTCATGACAACTGCTATCACTACAGATACAGCAATTACCATTCCTAAGTAAAGAAGAATGTTGGAAAGTTCCCCAGATTCTTCTCCTTGAGAAACAACTTGTTGATCAGAAAAGTCAGTTTCCTCATTTTCTTTTGTCGGCTCAGGCATCTGCTCTACAACAGGTTCAGGCATCTGCTCTACAACAGGTTCAGGCATCTGCTCTACAACAGGTTCAGGCATCTGCTCTACAACAGGTTCAGGTGTTGGTATTGGTTTAGAAGTAGATGCATGTCCAACATATGAAAACAAAATATTCTTGTTGATTCCTTCTTTACCATAAATTAATTGAATTGTATAATCTCCGTTTTCTACAAAAAGACTATTGTTGGCACTCAAATCATAACTAAAGATACCATCTGATTCAATTGGGACCTGATCAACCAAAATGATATTGCTATTAGGAGAAATAATTCTTAGGGAAATTTTATTTCCATAAAGCAATTTATTAACTGTGCCAGTTACTTGAATTTTTTCATTTTCATCATAGAACCTTTTGTTTGCTTGAACATCGATAACAATTTTAGTTTCTGATACTCGGGATGTATTAGATTGTGAGGATGATTCTAAAATTGAAAATGTTGTAGTTGCAGTTTGCGAACCAAATTCTGTTCTAATATGGATTTCATATTCCCCAAGCAATACTTGGTCTTCAACCCTAATGTCTGATTCTAAAATTGGATATGCAATCTGAACAGTCCACAGATCATTGACAGCAGATTTGGGAAAAATTTCAAAGTCTTTTAGTACTGTGTTTGTTGGGCGATGAGTAATTTTCATGATATATTGTCCCTCACTAGGATTAAAATTTTGAATCTCTACTGTTGCTCGAATAATTTGGTTTGGTACATCTAGATAAAATGTTGAAGGCCCATTCATTTGTACTGTAATTGTTTTTTCTGTGGATGAATGTGAAGAATCTGAATAGTTTCCAACATTTACAATTCCTTGCATCCAAGGATGAACCATACAAAAATAAAGATAAACTCCTGCCTCAGAAAAAGTATACGAAAAAGTGGTTTCTGCCATAAACAAACTAGAATCAAATACTCCTGAAGGACTATCAGCAGAACTGCCTCCAGTTACTGTATGCGCTGCTGAATCATCATTTAACCATACTACCTGTCCTCCAACTGGAATAGATACCTCATATGGAATGAAACATTCCTTTGTAGTCTCACAACCTGGAACTGATGATCCTTGTGTAATACTAACGTTGGCTGCAAATGCATAGTCAACTCCAAATGAAAACGTGGTAATTATTCCAAGAATAAGAAGATAAGAAAGTTTCAAACGTTTTTTGTTTTTGGATTTAGGTATTAAGTTTGACTTGATTTTCAGAAAACCAAATAGAAAAGTTGTATACATGTAGATTATCATTCCCTGAAAAATTCAAGATTTTATTCAAATTCATTTTGTTGTAAGTACTGAAATCCAGGCACAAATTATCCAAAAACTAGGAAATTCTGACAGGTTGCCATACAATTGAGATACTTTTTGAATTAACTAAGGACTTTTGATGAGCTTGATGAAAGTATTTATTGAAAATTCTGTAAATTAGGAAAACAGAAATTCATCTGTAATAAAATAAAATTACCAATACGAGTATTTTAATACAAATTAATTCTATTTTATAAAGGGCGATAGTGATGAACGAAAAATGTAAAAATTGTGGAGAAGAGCTTGAAGATTCTCTTCTTTCTCACTGTTCTACCAAGTGTCATTTTGAAGATTATCTTAAATCTCAATAAGTTAGATAACTTCTATTGATACTATATGGTGGATCCAATTTAGTCTAAACAACAAAGTTTTATCCATTTTCAATTCTCATCTTTTTAAAACTTTATAGCTTCGTTCAGATTGATTGTATATTCAGAGTAATGATTAAATTCAGGCACGAATTCCTCTAAAATTTCACAAAATTCTTGCCTTTAAGATAAAATAATTAAATTTGAAATGTTTACTGCAAAATCTCTACAATTAATGCCATGACCTGATCTCCTGTTTTTCCATTTGAATTAATGGTTACCTTGCATCCAGAATCAACATTTGGTGTGGTAATTACAGTTACACTGCTTCTTTGACGGGTAAAATAGTAGACAATTGCTGCAGGCCAAATTAATATTGCCCAGCTAAATTCTCGATTGCCTTCAGCAATTATAGATTTGTTTGCCTCGACTGTTTTTATTTTGTAATCACTTTTACCAATTGCTCGCTGTATTTTTGAAAAAGTATCTTCAACAGATTCTTTTACATCAATTAGTTCAGATCCCATGAATCACTGTCACCTGTTGCATTTTTAAATCTATATGATATTCATAATTTGCCAATCTAGAATTTATTTTTGCAAAATTTGTAGACTATCTTAAACTCACAAATTCAAAATATAATAAAAAATAAAAAGTAAATTGGAAACAATGCAAATAATTAAACTTGGCAACAATACAAAAACCATGATATAATTTTCTAGAGTAATGAGACTGGTGTCAAAGTATCTAACATTTATGCAAAATATTTTTGGATATGCTAACGCAAATCATATGGCTTTACACCTGCCTCCTCTACACAGAATGATAAACCAGATCAAATTAATTTTTAGAAAAATTATTTTTGAAATTTATAATCCTAGTAGAGATAATGAAATTAATCTTTTCAATCAAGTGTTAAAAAGTAAAAAAATTTCTTTTTAATTCCAATAATTACTACTGCAGGTGCAACAAAATACATTCCAACATTTAGAAGGATCAAGCTAAAACCATAACCCAGCATTTCAGCTTCTGAATCCATATCTACATGATTCAGAATTGACAGACTTGAAATCATTGGAGTCAAAGCCAGTTTGACTGCTTCACGAAATACTGGATTTTCACGCTCATAATCTGCAATTGCCGGACTGAAGGAATAGTAGAATTCATTGAAGAAATTAATAAAATTCATACCTGATTCTGTACCCAAAAATTGATTATCTCGGATTTCTCTGAGGTTTTGAACCTGGGGTGCTAGCTCTGAGCCATATGTGGCAGTAGCAATCAGACATCCCCCTCCAAATAAGCCATCTGCCACGCATTGACCATTCTCTTCATGGGTGCCAGACCCACATTGCAGATTTCCAGAATCTGTCGTACTGAGAGAAGTTGGTTTCTTCAAAGACACCGATTCAAAATCTATTGATTCAAGATAGATTATTGCAGAGTTTGACTTGTCTTGAGTTTGAGTAAATTCAGCCTTTACTGAATGTGTCTCATATCCTAGCAAAATATCTCCAGACCAACGAGAAGACTGTACGGTTTGTATGAGTTTGTCATCAATGTAGATATTTACAGGATAATCATACAAGGTTGTTTTCCCCAAAGTAACAATTGGGTTTATTTTTATGTATTGTTCTTTTGAACTCTCATCTACTTCTAAATTCAGATTGGTGTAAACAAATTTTTCAATTGGGATATAGCTTGAGATGGTTGTAAATCGATTTATCTCAAAAGTTTCAACAGGGTATGTTTTAGAGGCTAACAAAATATCAAGCTCTGCTCCAACTTCTAAAAATAAAGTAATTGGTATTTGCAAGTCAATGGAGTTATTGGTTCCAATATTGTCATTCACATGAATTTGAACTGATTTGGTAGTCGTTGTGTTAAACTGCAACAAGTCTGGAGATACACTTGCAGGACCTTTTACCATAGGATGTGCATTGATTTCAGGTTTTGCATATACATTTAAAATTGGAACATCAATTGCAATATCTTTTTCTTCCCCCAAACCAATCGAATTTGAATAGGGTCCATAAGACTCACCATTAAAGAAAAAAGTAGTATCTAGCATTCCATTAGATGGAGTTATTCTTACCTCTTCTGTATTACCAGCAGTTATTTTTTTTGGCATGGCAATATCAATATCCAATGAATATGTCAACTGTATCTCCAATGGACCTAAAGAAATTATTTCTGTAGATGATGCCGGTATTCTTTGATTGCTAATTTGAGCATAAGAAGGACTTAGAAATGGAGAAAAAATTAACATAAATACCATTATCAGCACTCCCAGTCTTTTCATTATTTTCAATATTTTTCAAATATTGTATGAACTTAAGCGTATTGACTTGATTTTTAAAAAAAAGAAGACTAGCTATCTATGAATCTGTTCTTATTTCATCTCAAGACCTCTCATTGCCAGATTTTTTTGTATTCTTCATATTTTTCTTCAAGATAATCATTGCTCTCTTGATTAAAATGATCGTTATCTATCAATGATTTTTTAATAAACTCTAACTTGTCATAATCTCCAATTTTGTTTTCTTGTAATTTTGAGATCATTCCAACCTTTTTGTCAATCATTTCATCCAATTGATCATTTTTTACAGAATCTGATGTAGGCTTTGCTTGCATATCTTGAAATCTTTCTATAATGGGTGCATTTTCTACTATGGAATCATCATATTCAATGTCGCCAGAGAGTTTATCATTTTTTTTATTTGTTATTTTTATTACTATCAATCCTCCAACAACGGAAACAAAAATTATGCTTAGAAATAACAAAAATTTACTTACTTCTTGAGATTCTTTTGTGTCTTGAATCGTCATTCCCCCCTCTATTCCATCTATTATTTTTGTCTCTGAAAATGAAATTCCATCAAGTTCCATGTTTACAACAACCTCAAATTTTCCTGGTTCGGCAAATTCAGGAATTTTAAATGTTAATACAAAGTCTCCATTTGCATCAGTAGTTACTATTCTAATAAAAATCACCTCACTTGATCCATCTTTGATTTCAATAGAAACTGGTTTTCCTTCAAATCCTTCTTCTACTTTACCTGTCATCTGTACTGTTTGCCCTGGAATAAATTCTGCAGTATCAAAATCTAAAGAAATCATAGATTGTGAAAATGCAGGAATAACCAAAATTGCAATAAACAATGTCACTAATATTTTCATTGGATATCCTCCATAGTTGATTCTTCAGTTAAAGCATGATTATCAATTGAAAATAATGAAAATATTCCGGTGGTAACTAATTCGGGAAGATATGATAGTTTCAAGCATATTTTCTTTTTGGATTCGGGTATTAAGTTTGAGTTTGTTTTTAGAAAAACAAAAAGAAAAGAAAAGACATGTGTCATTGCATTAATTCAAGAAATTCCTTCTAGTGTTGCTCTTCTCAAGCACAAATTATCCAAAAATTGGAAATTTTTGTGATTCCAAGACCCAAAAAATCTCAACTTGATTGTGGCGTCCAACCACGTGTTATTACCTAATGATGTGTTTCGGGCGTTATGCAAACAATTGTTGAAAAGTCAGGTTTTGCCAAAGTGAAAAGTTTGGGGTTTTGCACACCCCGTTCTCATTTATCGCCTTGCTGTACTTTGACACAACATGATATCCTCATCCTAATGAATCGATACTTTCTTCCAGCTCCATCACGTGCTCATAAAATGAATGTCTATACATTTTTGGGTTTTCAAATGTAACTGTAAAGTTTACAATGATGGGAAATTCGTATTTGCTGGCATGAATTGTTTTAGAGTTCTATCGCTAGAAATTGAATGTGAGCCCTCAAATCCCATAAAAGATTTGGTAGAATCAGGAGATAGTTTGTTTGGTACTTTCTCTATTAAATTAAAAGCATCCCCAACAGTTACAGTAGAGTTTCCATATCGCGATTCATCACGCAATACAACCTGTAAATGATATTTCTCTCCAACTAATGGAAACATTATCATATTCATCTGAGAATTAAACAGTTCTGTCATTTGCAACATTTGAAATTGTTCAAGTTCTTCGTGATATGCAAATGAATATTGTGACAAAACTATACAACTAATAAAAATGAAAATCTCAAATTTTCATATAAGTTTGAATTATTTTATCATCTTAATGCATTCGATGATTTTGCTGAAAATCTTTACTACCATTTTTTAATTTAGTAATATAGATTGAGAGAATATTTCTCAACTTTTATTCCTTTTTGAATCTTACTATCAAATGTGATTTAAAAAATTCAGAATCGTTATTAGGTCTATAAAAAAATAAACTATTGTGAATAATTTCATTTTATCCTTAGCAATTTTTACAATCTTTTTGTCAACTGTATCTACCCAAACTATATTTGCGGAAGAAAAATTATTAGTAGAAATTCTTACAGTTGAACCAATTCGGGCAGACCAATGGACCATAAGCTGGGATGTATGTGCATTAGTAGAAAAGATTGGACAGGACTTTAAGATATCTTCGGATCTAGAGTGGAAGTCATTTCATGTTGATTTTATCTTGTACCAGAATCAATGTATGACTGATATTTTGGGCCATCCAATTATTTCAGTGATTGATGCAAAGGATCCTGATTCTATCACTATCACACTTGATGAGCCAACTCCAGCTACTAATGAACAGAAAATTGTGATAACTGACATTCTTTCCTCCAAGATTGAAGGAAAATACATTGCATTTTTTGATGTATGTGCAGGAGACAAGAGATTGATTGCCCCAGAGATCATAGTGTATTCTGATATTGATGAAAGACAGGCAGCAGTGGGTTCAGTCATTGGTCTAAAATCTTGTTTTGCTCATTCAGCTGAAATCCATGCAAATAGCATTGATTCTATCCAAGTGGATTTTGCGTCATTTGAAATTAGTGATGATAAATCATTAACAGAAGTTACCGAGATGGAAATACAGCTAGAAGAGCAAAGTCAAGAGATTATCAACCTAAAAGAAGAGATTGTACAACTCAAAGAAACACTAGCAGAAAAAGAAGTAACGATTGAAAAAAAAGATGCAGTACTAATGGAGCAAATTAAAGTAATTAATGACTTGGCTGCAATGGTTACAAATACAATTTTTGAATCTTTATCAAAGTTAGTTCGGTTTTAATTTTTTTTCCATTTTAATATCTTTATCAACGTTGCCCCATACAATCCATAAACAAATTTTGTACTCTTAAGTAAATATAGAAAAACAAATCTTGGTTTAATGTCTAAATCTTCTTTTATTTTTTTATACTCTAAGGAGTTAAGAAGATGCTCTTTATCAATTTCAGACTCAAAAATTGTACATATTTGGTTTACTTCTTGTTTGGTATTAGCAAGTGGTTTGTCTAGTGCAAATAGAACATCATCGCATGCCCAAAAGTTAGCCTTTATTGCGTGAGAAAAAGCTGAATTTACATTAAAGGGAAATATTACAAAACTAATCATTAAAAGAAGCATTGCATTAAAGGATGCCTTTACTTTCTCTAGTACGGGAACTGTTTTTGGAATCTCTTGCCTGATGTCTTTTCCATAAAGTATGACTCCTGTATTTTTTATCCTATGAAAAAATAACCCAAGAGATGCGATTGTCCTTGTTCCAATCTCTACTTTAAGATCTTTGCGTATCTTGTATCCACCTAAATCAAGCTGTTCTTGAGATATTACGTAAAATGGTTTACCAAACATCAATTTGTTTTCGGTTTTGTAGATTAAATCAAGCGCAAGATTGTTTGTCTTTTTGTATGATGTACACGTTTGTGATAGTTTAAGATCAAACTTAGAATCAAGATGCAATAACATATTATTTAGATATTCTTCAATTTTCTGACATTGTTTTTTGTCTTTTATTATTACAATACAATCTATATCGGACTTGCCTCTAATCCATTCTCCAGTTGTCGCCGAACCAAATAGTACTATTGAAACAATCTGATTTGGAAATTTGGTAGTTACATTAGATACTAATTCTTCAAAAAATGACTTTAATTGTAAGTTCACGTTCATATCTCTAGTGATATTTCTTATCATTTATTACAATTCTGATTACCTATGAGATTGGAAAATTTTTCTTTTAGATAAATTCAGTACAAATTGAACAATTTGAAAAAAATTATCTACAGCAAAACTTTGAGTCTAGTTCAAAGCGACATTACAGATAGAAAAGTAGATGCAATTGTTAATGCTGCAAATTCTTATCTAATACATGGAGAAGGTGTAGCTGGTACAATTGTAGGAAAAGGTGGAGATATAATACAAGAGGAAAGTAACAAAATTGGATATGTTCCAGTGGGTTCTGCTATATTTACCATTGCTGGCAAGCTTCCTTGCAAATCAGTAATTCACGCTGTAGGCCCTAAAATGGGAGAAGGCGATGAGGCGACCAAGCTAAAACATATTATACACAGCATAATGAAACTAGCTTCAGATCAAAAGTTTTTTTAGCATTTCAATTCCTGCAATTAGTTCGGGAATATTTGGTTTTCCAAAAAACAAATGCACAAAAATTCTTGTAGGTGAATCACAAAAGTATATACAAAAAAATCAAAATACCTCAATTCAGCTAATTGAGTTTTGTATCTATGATTATGAAACTTATAGTTATTTTGAACGTGAGTTTTCCAATATCCAAGATTAAAACAGAGCTTAAAAAAAGTTTGGTTTTTTGATACGGAGAATTTCAAAGATAATCTTAAGTGAGAATAAAATTTACAAAATCTATGAGCATTGGAAAAATTATTCTTACAAGCTTTATCGTAATAGTTGCAATAGGAGTTGTTTCTTTTGCTGTAATGCTTCCAACATTTGATGAGAAAACTAGTCCAGAAATAATCAATGAACAAAAACAAGAGAGTGTTGAACCAGTTTCAATAGCTACAGATCCTCAAATTACACCAGAAATTAAAGAAAAAACAATCCCACCTTACACTCTAAGAGAAAAACAATGCACTGGTGATGCCAAATGTATCAACGGGTTTGTAACCAGAGTTATTGATGGTGATACCATAATAGTTGATGGACAATCCATACGATTTGCCCTAGTAAATACACCTGAATATGGACAGTATGATTACAGTCAAGCCAGAGCATACATTGAGACTATTTGCCCTATTGGCTCCAAAGTTCTAATCGATGAAGATGATGGTCAAACAGAAGGAAGTCATGGAAGAATTATTGCAAAAATTTACTGTAATGAGCTGAATCTTAATGAAGAAATTTTAGAAGTTGGACATGCAGAGATTCTACCCGAGTTTTGTTCTGTAAGTGAGTTTGCAGAGGAATCATGGGTCAAAAAACACGGATGTTAGACTAAATTCATCTTTTTGAAGACAAAAATCACAAATATGAATGGGCAAAATCCTGTTCATTTTCTGTTTGTAGAAATCCTTTTTGGACTTAGACTTTTAGAATAAAGTGGAATAATTTCAAACTATTTTTTACTATTCAGAAATATTGAAAGATATTTTATATCAAGTGCAAGAGGGACTGAAGATTAGAGAATGAAAATAATTGTGTTTTTAATTTTATTGGCAAGTTTTGCATTTTTAAATTTTCCCCCAATACTTGCAGAACCAATTCTATTTGATGAAAACCTTGTGTTAGAGGAATTTGCCAAAGAAGGTGGTTGGGGTTATACTGCCATGACGTTTGTGGGAGAAGATATTCTGGTTTTAGAAAAAGATGGTTTTGTAACTCTAGTTAAAGATGGGATAATACAAGATGAGCCTGTCTTAGAGGTTCCAGTAAATCCAATTGGTGAAAATGGATTATTAGGAATAACCAATGTTGGCTCTAGTGTCTATCTCTATCTCACTGAGGCAGACTACAAGGGAGAAACATTTGGAAATCGAATTTACAAGTATGAGTGGAATGAAGATTCCCTGATAAACCCTATACTTCTCAAAGAACTTCCTTCAAATGACTATCACAATGGAGGGGCATTGGTAACAGGTCTTGATAACCAAGTGTATGCAGTTATAGGTGATACTGGAAAGTATGGCCCATTACAAAATAAATTACTTGAGAATATTTTTCCACCTGAAACTACTGATTACATGGATACAAGTGTAATTTTACGAGTTGATCCTGAGGGGTCTTACTATGGTATGGGAATTCGAAATAGCTTTGGTCTTGCAATTGATCCTATTACAGGAAACTTATGGGCTACTGAAAATGGAGACGATGATTTTGATGAAATCAACTTGATTCCTGAAAAATTTAACAGCGGATGGAACAAAATTATGGGTCCTGCAATTGAATCAGAAGAATTACGTCTTCCTGGATACTTGGATTATGAATATAATGATCCGGAGTTTAGTTGGCAAAAAGTAGTAGCTCCTACAGGAATAACATTTGTACAATTTTCAGAAACTAACAACTATCAAAATTCTCTTTTTGTAGGTGATTGTAATAATGGAAATATCTACAATTTTAAATTAAATGAAAATCGGGATGGGTTTGAATTTTCCAATCCATCTCTTCAAGACAAGGTTGCTAACCTAGATGAATCAATAGATGATTTGGTCATAGGAACTGGTTTTGGTTGTATTACAGACATTGAGAGCGGACCCGATGGTTATTTGTATCTAATAACCCACAGCAAACGAACCATTTACAGAATTTTACCTATAGAAGCTGTGACAATCCAGGATCAAACTATTCCAAACTCCAATACTAATGGAGGTGGTTGTCTCATAGCAACTGCAGCTTTTGGCTCGGAGCTAGCACCGCAAGTACAAGAATTAAGAGAACTTAGAGAAAACAAGTTTCTTCAAACTAAATCAGGAAATTTTTTTATGAACGCATTTAACGAATTCTATTATTCGTTTAGTCCAGAAATATCTGATTATCAGCGGGAATATCCAATGTTTCGAGAGGCACTAAAAATAACAATTACTCCAATGATCTCTAGTCTATCTATTCTAAACTATGTAGATTTAGATTCTGAAGCTAAAGTTTTAGGATATGGAATTAGTCTGATTCTCTTAAATGTCGGAATGTACATTGGGGTTCCAGTAGTAGTTGTTATTGGAATAAAAAAACAAGGATTGATTTTCAAAAAAATTACCTAGTTCTGTATAGTTATTTTAGAAATATCTAAATCACTATATCAAATACCAAAACTATCTTGGATCTACCACGCGGAATGAAAGACTTTGAGGCAGCAGAGCATGTCAACATTGAACATATCAGATCCCACTTTAAACAACTATCAAATTTGTATGGATTTTCATTTATGGATCCTTCACCAATTGAACTACTATCAGTATTAGAGACAAAGTCTGGTCCTGCGATCAGAGACGAGATTTATTACTTTACAGACAAGGGAGAACGAGAAGTTGCCTTAAGATTTGACTTTACAGTTGGACTGACGCGTTATGCAGCATCACAAAAATCAATGAGACTACCTGCAAAAATCTCAAGTTTTGGCGGAGTGTTTCGATATGACGAGCCCCAAAAGGGAAGATACAGATACTTTCACCAATGGGATATCGAAGTTTACGGCAAGCCAGGAATAGAGTCAGAAGCCGAAATTATCGAGTTTACATCACGCCTCTTTGATTCCTTACTACTCAAGGACATTACAATTGATATCAATCATAGAAATCTAGTAGAATCCTACATTAACAAAACATTTGATTCACAAGATCCTACTTTAGTGGCTGACATTTTGCGCGTAATTGACAAGATTCAGAAAAAATCAAAACAAGATATTCTAAATGAGTTCAATAACAGATATGATACAGACAAGCTAGAAAAGATTCTAGAATTTTCACAAATCAAAGGTTCCATTAAAGAGGTAGAAGAAAAAATAGATGCTGCTAACTTGGTATCGTGGGACTATCTAAAAGAGCTATTCACATCACTAGAAAATCGAGGAGTATCAAATGTCAGAATTAATTTCGGTATAGTTCGAGGACTAGATTACTATTCAGGAACAGTCTTTGAGGTATTTGATAAAAACTCTACATTGGGAGCTCTTGCAGGTGGTGGACGATACGATTCACTAACCAAAGCCTTTGGACGAGAAGACATTGGAGCAACTGGAGTTGCAGGTGGAGTAGAAAGAATAATTCTTACAATGCAAGAGCAAAAAATAATTTCAGATAGACTTCAAGCTAGAGTTTCTGTTTTGTATATTAACGGCGAGATGCAAAAAGTTGCAATGAGTATTGCATCTTTATTGAGACTTGCAAATATTCCAACAAACATTGACCTTGCAGGAAAACCTTTGAAAAAACAAATGGATCAATCAGCAGACTCTAGGTTTTGTATAATTGTAGCTCCAAAAGAACTAGAAGAGGGCAAAGTTGTTCTAAGAGATATGAAATCAGGATTAGAATCAAAAATTGAGATTGAAACTATAACTGATGATCCAGCATCTGTAATTAATTTAGAAAAGCCCTAGTTAACATCATAATCTCAGGTCCCGTAGTTAATGTTCCAACAACTACTGACTTGTTGTTTGCCAAAATTCCTGATGATACAAATGGCACTCCATTGTTAATGGTAGCATGCTCTATTTTCACACCTAAAACGTTTGCAAACATCTTCATATCCTCTTCATTGGTCTCAGGATGAATAACTGCTCCTGAATTATTTGCCACCATCAAAGCCCCTACCTGACTCAAACCTGAAATCCTCTTTTGAACCACCTCTACTCCCAAAACTTGCTCTATTGTCTCACAGTCTGACTTTGAGAGCCATGGCGATACAATTGCTCCTTTATCATTAGCACAAATTACATTTCCCAAGGCAGTATACTTTGAATCCAAAACTTCCACCTCAAGGCCAGTCTCTTTTTTCAAAAAATCATATTCATCCAAATATGCAGTAGTTGGTAATAGTATTCCTCGATTGTTCATCACCATTAGTGCTCCCAATAGTCGGGTGTTTGCAACCGATGTAAACAGTGTTTCTACCTCTAGATACTTTCCAAGTTTTTCCGCTTTTGTATTTGCGAAGCCCATAGGTAGTAAAACAAAATCATCATTTACAGTAATGTACACTCCAATGTTTGGTCCACGATATGCATCGTACTTGAAAATATCCAACTATAACAATTTACACTCAAACGATATGAACGTAAGGGATTTAGGAATAAGAAAATCAATACAACAATTCCAGATCGAATAGATTCGTTCCCATTAATTCTGGTCTAGCTTTAAATAATATCTAAATCTGATGTGAAACATGCCAATAGCAGAGAACTTTCCTGAAGGCCTAGAGCCACTTGGAAAGATTAACCACTCAGATGGTGAACACTATCACGTAATTTGGGGTCCAGGAAGACCAGGCCAAGAAGCAGCTAACAATGATGAAGTAAAAGCAGCATATACTGCAAAAAATGAGGAACAAGTACCATTAGGTGTTAGCGGAACAATGGTTGCAGTAGATTGGGATTCTTGTATTGCAGATGGTGCATGCATTGAGGCATGTCCAGTCCAGGTGTTTCAATGGTATAGAACTGAAAAAGACATTCCGGCAAAAGATGTAGTCGGACAAATCTTTGAAGGCTCTGGTAGTACTGAGAAGGACCAAAGAAAAGATTACACAGACAAGGCAGATCCAATTAGGGAACATGATTGCATTTGGTGTATGGCCTGTGTATCGGTATGTCCACCTCAGGCAATCAAAGTTGATCAATCAAACCAAGAACATCACGACAAAGCCGCTTAGATTTGAAACGTTTAGTTTCTTTTAAATTGTTTTATGATTTTTTAAATTTTTTACCAGCTATATCCATTCATAGGATTAGGTGAGATTAATTCTATCTAGATTTAAATAATATTTGAATGGTAATTATCGTATGGCAGATTTAGTAATATCTGAAGACTATTTTGCAGAAAAAGAACCAACCGGAAAGACAAGCCACGGTGATGGCGAGAATTTTCATTGGATCTGGCCTGTAAATACCGGAAACGATGGTGCAGCATTTTCTGACGATGAAGTAAAAGCAGCATATGCAGACCATGGAGAAGAACAAGTTCCACTTGGTATTCACGGTACTACAGTTGCAGTAGATTGGGATTCATGTATTGCCGCAGGATCTTGCATGAGTGTATGTCCAGTTCAGACATTCCAGTGGTATAGAACCGAACAAGATATTCCAGCAGCCGATGTTGTTGGCAAAACCTTTGAAGGTACTGGTCTTACTGAACAGGACGAAAGATTAGACAAAAGTGACAAATCAATGCCAATCAGAGAACATGATTGTACTGTTTGCATGGCATGCCAAGAAGCATGTCCAACTGGCGCTATTCTAATTGAACAAGCAAATGCAGAATTCCATGAAAAAGCAGCAGGTACATATGTCAAGATGGAAGGCAGCGGCAATCCACATGCGCACGATTAAAGAAAACTTTTCTTTTTTCTTATTTTTCTAATTTCTGTCATCAACAAATTTTAACCACTAAATTTTATCGAAATTTGCAGAGGTCGCCTAGTCCGGTAGGGCGCGGGCCTTGAGAGCCTGTGTTCGCAAGAACGCGGGGGTTCAAATCCCCCTCTCTGCGTTATTTCTCTACATTCCCAAGTTCTGCTAATAACGCCGATAGCTGAATCTCAGGATTTGCCCCAACTAAAATTCTATAATCATACTTTGCAATGAATTCTAGAATTTCAGATAGCCTTTCATGTTTTGATTTGAATACTGCCGCATTTAGATATTTTAGAAAATCAGATTCGCTCATTCCATAGACTTTGATTAGTTCAATCATCTTTTCTCTTGCTTCTATGATTTTTCCGGCCAATGCCATTGCAAGAACTCCATCAACATCAGAGGTTTTAGTTAGTCCTGCTGAAGACTTTACGTGCTCCTCTGTAATATCCCCAATACTTGCAGTAGCCTGCAGGAGATTAATTGCATGTCTCAGATCTCCTTCTGAGTATTCATAAACTGCCTTGAGGCCCTTTTTGTCTGACTTTATTTTCTCTTTTTTTGAAATCTCACCTAGTCGACTAATCACATCTTCTTCGGGAATTGATGTAAACTTGAATGCAGCACATCTACTTTGAATTGGTTCGATAATTTTTGAGATATTATTGGCTATAAGTATAAACCTGCAATATTGGGCAGTATCTTCTATTATCCGTCTCAGGGCAGTCTGAGCGTCATTTGTCATTTCGTCAGCCTCATCTAAAATTATTAATTTGAAAGGTGCATCTGACATTCCTGCAAATCTAGAGAATTTTTTTACTTTTTCTCTAACCATTCCTATTCCTCTCTCATCAGATGCATTAAGTTCCAAAGTGTAATCTTTGGCATTTTCCCCAAGAATCTGCTTTGAGATACACATTGCAGCAGTAGTTTTGCCAACACCAGCAGACCCTGAAAATAACAAGTGGGGCATATCTGCAGGATGTGCAATTAGGGCCTCTAAACTACCAATAATTTCTGTTTGGTTTACGATTTCAGAAAGTTTTGTTGGACGATACTTTTCAACCCACATGCCTGTTGATGACATGCTTCTCCATAGTCTACGCCCCACTAATAAATCGAAATTAATAGGATCAATTGATCTCACTAAATAGTGAATAGAATTGATCGATCCATTACATGAAGATCATATGAGGTAATAGTGATCTTAATGGAAATAGAAAGAGTAGAGAAATTACATGATATGGGATATGGGCTAAAGGAAGCCAAGATTACTCTCAGTCAAGATGTCAAGTTTAACGTGGCCAAAATCAAAGTTGAGGGTGGCACAGGCGAGATCATGAATCTTCCCCGTTGGGTTGGAAAGATTCTTGAGGATAACAATCTCGGAGAACTAGATTCGCCTGATATGATAACTGAACTAAAACAAGCACTATCTAAAGAAAAAATGGTAGGAGAATACCAAGTATCAACCCTTGATCCTCATTTCTATATCAAATTAAAACAATACCTGAAAACATTACAAAGAGAGGACTTTGATCACATCGAAAGTATGTTGCTTGAATTATTTAGGATGCGAAGAGGCAAGCTTGTAAAACTTGCAGACTCTACTAAACTAAATTCTGATTTGTACCACAAGCTTACTGTTGAAGAAAGTGTTTTCTTTAAAACAATTTATGAGAATAGTAAAAATTTTGAAAAACAGATAAGAGGTTACAAAATTGAGTAAAGTTCAAGTTAGCACATTTACAGAATCTGCTTTGTCTGATAGAGTAAAAGATTTCTTAATTCGATTCAAAGACAAGTTTGGCAACTACAAGTATGTCGAGCAAATTGACGAAATGATGCCAAAAAATCAAAAATACATTTTAGTTGATTATAATGATCTTGTAATAGAGCCCGAAATTGAAATAATATTCTCTGAAGATCCTGATAGGATCTTCAATGCTTTTTCACGTGCAATAAAAGAAGCTCTTCAAACAAGATTCCCTGATTATGCGGAGAAGATTAAAGACGAAGTTCGTGTTAGGCTGGTAAACTATCCATTACAACGTAGTCTCAGACAAATCAATTCTGAAACAATTGGATACATAACAAGTGTTTCAGGGATGGTGGTAAGGGCTTCTGAAGTAAAACCGCTAGCAAAGGAACTAATCTTTGTGTGTCCTGATGAGCATCCAACCAAAGTAATTCAGCTCAAAGGAATGGATGTAAAGATTCCAGTTGTTTGTGATAATCCTAATTGTAAACACCGAGACTTTGAGTTAAAACCTGAGGCAAGTAAATTCATAGATTTCCAAATTTTAAGATTGCAAGAACTTCCTGAAGATCTTCCACCTGGACAGCTTCCTCACTATATTGATGTCACAATTAGGCAGGATTTAGTAGATAATGCAAGGCCAGGAGACAGAATCATACTTACTGGAATAGTCAGAATTGAACAAGAATCTGTTGCAGGTATTCAAAGAGGACACAGTGGATTGTATAGATTAAGAATCGAGGGTAACAATATAGAGTTCTTGGGGGGTCGTGGCTCCAAGACCTCAAGAAAAATCCAAAGAGAAGAAATCTCACCTGAAGACGAAAAATTAATTCGTGCATTAGGGAACACTCCTGATGTATATCAAAGATTAATAGATTCTTTTGCACCACATATTCAAGGACAATCCCTAATCAAAGAAGCAATTTTGTTGTTGATTGTAGGATCCAACCAGCGTTTGCTAGGTGATGGAAGCAAAATTAGGGGTGACATTAACGTATTTCTTGTCGGCGACCCTGGTACTGCAAAAAGTGAGATGCTAAAATTTTGTGCAAGAATTGCGCCAAGAGGACTTTATACATCAGGTAGAGGATCGACTGCTGCAGGACTTACAGCAGCTGTAGTTAGAGACAAGACAGGAATTATGATGCTTGAAGCAGGAGCTGTCGTGTTAGGTGATCAAGGACTAGTATGTATAGATGAATTTGACAAAATGAAACCAGAAGATAGAAGTGCATTACACGAAGTTATGGAACAACAATCTGCAAGTATTGCAAAAGGTGGTATCGTCGCAACATTGAATGCACGAACTTCAATTTTGGCAGCAGCAAATCCAATGTACGGCAAGTATGATCCATTTAAAAATATCACAGAAAATGTAAACTTGCCTATTCCATTGCTTACAAGATTTGACTTGATATTTGTAGTAAGGGACATTCCAACAAGAGAGAGAGACGAAAAGATTGCACGACATATTATCGATTTACACACTCCACAGGGAACAAACAAGCGTTCTGTAATTGATGTTGATTTACTAACAAAGTATCTAGCATATGCAAGAAAAGGAGTACCTGATTTGACCAAGGAAGCCGAAGAGAAGATTCTTGATTATTATTTGCAGATGAGAAATGTGGAATCTGAAGAGATGATTACAGTTACCCCAAGACAACTTGAGGGTATTATCAGGCTCTCAACTGCTCGTGCCAGATTACTTATGAAAGACAAGGTAGAAGAAGAGGATGCTGAACGTGCCATATTTCTAATACAATCTATGCTTCAGGATGCAGGTGTGGATGTCAATACAGGCAAGGTGGACCTTGGAGTCTTACAAGGAAGACCGAGAAGCGAGGTCTCAAAAATGCAGCTATTCATGGATGTCCTAAAAGGACTTGAAGGTGACAACAAGGTTGCAGTAGAAGAAAGGACCTTCGTCAAAGAACTTGAAAAGACTGAAAAATTTACTGAAGAAGAAGCAAGAAACTATGTCCGAAGAATGTTGCGCGAAGCATCTATTTATGAATCAAAACCCGGTCATTATAACCGAGTATGAAAATAGAACAACTAGATCTTTCCGAGTCTGCAATCAAGTTTTTAAAATCAGAGGGACTAACAAAGCTATATCCTCCCCAAGCTGACAGTGTAAAGGCAGGGCTGCTAAAGGGCAAAAGTATTTTGGTTTCTGCCCCAACTGCAAGCGGAAAGACTCTGATTGCTACTTTGGCGATGATTAGTTATCTTTCAAAAAATAAAGGTAAGGTAATCTATCTTAGTCCACTTCGAGCATTAGCTGCTGAAAAATTTTTAGAGTTTAAAAAATTGGAAAAACTCTCAATAGGAAATAAAATAAAGGTAGGAATTTCTACAGGTGATTTTGAAAATGTTGAAAAAAAATTAGAAAAGAACAACATCTTGATTTTAACTAATGAAAAGATGGACTCTGTAATAAGAAAAACAGTAGAATGGATTGATGATATTGGTCTTGTAATTTCTGATGAGGTCCATTTGATTGGTGATGATTCACGTGGACCAACACTTGAGATGGTTCTGACTCGGCTAAAAAGACTAGAGAACAAACCACAAATTTTGGCTCTTAGTGCTACCATTACAAATTCTGAAGAATTAGCCAATTGGCTTGGATGTAAGTTAGTAGAAAATCAATGGAGACCTGTACCACTTTCAGAAGGGGTCTATGATGGAGGAGTGGTGACAATGAGTGATGGGGAAACATTTGAGGTAGATAACACCATTCGTGGAACTCCCATTGATCTAGGCGTACAATGCGTTCAGGAAGGAGGCCAATCACTAATCTTTGCAGAAACTAGAACACGTTCCAAGTCTTTGGCAACAAAGGCAATGGATGTAATAGGAAATCTAATAGAAAAAAAAGAACTTGATGAACTAGAAAAAATCTCAAAAAAAATCCTAAAGGTAAATGAAAATACTGATCTTGTAAAGACACTTGCTGTGTTAATAAAAAAAGGAGTTGCTTTTCATCATGCAGGATTAAACCAATCATGTAGACAAATCATTGAAACAGAATTTAGAAGTGGAAAGATCAAACTGTTATCATCTACACCAACTTTAGCAGCAGGTGTTAACCTTCCAGCAAGACGTGTTGTAATTTCAAACATTAGTAGATACAATGCAAAGGTTGGAGCAAACAGACCAATTAGCATACTGGAGTACAAACAACTTTGTGGAAGAGCAGGAAGACCACAGTACGACAAGTATGGAGAATCAATAATCATTGGAAAGGGAAACGGTGAGGAAATAATTGAGCATTACATAAAAGGAGAACCAGAACCAATTGTATCAAAAATTACTGATGATAAGTCTTTGAGAACGCATATTCTAAGTGTAATTGTTACAAATCCTGGAATTAAAAAAGAAGAAATTCTAGATTTCTTTTTGCAAACATTAGGGGGTTTGCAATCAAGAAAACCAGCAATAAAATTTGCAATAGATATTGCATTACGTTTTCTTTCAAGTGAATTTTTAATAATAAAAAAAGGTCAACGATATGCTGCCACTGAATTTGGTAAAAAGACATCAATGCTATATATTGATCCATTAACCGCAACTCATTTTAGAGATTCAATAGAAAATGTCTCAAAGAAAAAAAAACACACTTTTGGATTTTTACATGTAATTACAAATTCTGAGGAGTTTTTTCCAAAATTTTCATTGCGAAATAAAGATTTTGAGACTGCCAGTCTGATGATAGAAAATCATACCTCGGAGCTACTTGAGCCGATTTCAGAGTATGATTGCTCTAGGAGTCTTATGGCACTCCAGTCATGGATAACAGAATCTTCTGAAACCTCTCTCTCAGATGGTCTGGGGATAGAATCAGGAGATATGCATAGGATGGTTGAGAATGCAAATTGGCTCACATACTGCCTCAGAGAGATTGCAAAACATGTGGAAAGAGCAGATTTGCTTGAAGAGCTTGAAAACCAAAGAAGGCGAATCGTATATGGTATTAGAGAGGAACTGTTAGAGCTGGTAAAGGTAAAAGGAATAGGTCGTGTAAGGGCAAGGGCTTTATTCAAACACAAAATCAAGACTTTAGATGATTTGGCAACAATCCCTGTAAACAAATTAGCGGAAATTGATAAAATTGGTTTAACCCTTGCAGATAACATTAAGTCAGAATTAAAAAAGGTTAGATATTGACTGAATTAATTATTCCTGCAATTATTTCATGCATTGTTGCATTTTTCACAGTTTATCTAATGATTCCTCCGCTGATAAAATATTTAGAAATACAAAACCTTGCAGTAAGAGACATTCATAAAAAAGGAGAAATTATGGTTGTAAGACCTGGGGGTCCTGCAATAATTGCAGGAATTATTGCATCAGAAATTGTGTTATATGCATTTTTTCAAATGAATGAAATTCTTGCCATAATGATTACTAGTTTCCTCGCATTCTTAGTTGGTTATGTTGATGATAGAAAAGTTATGGGAGGATGGTTCAAGCCTATTGGCCTTGCTCTTGCGGCATTACCAATTATCTTACTTGGCGCATACGACACTGACCTTGCCTTTCCTTTGTTTGGCGAAGTACAAATCCCAATTCTATATCTTGGAATAATATTTTTCATGATTGTGATTACTGGAAATACTGTTAATTCTATTGATGTGGCAAACGGAATTGCCAGCGGATTTATGATTATTGCTAGTTTTTCATTAAGCACAGCTTTGTTTATTTTACAAAATTATGAAATAGGTATTGCAAGCCTGTCTCTGGGGTTTGTTTCTCTGGCCTTTTACAAATACCATAAAATTCCAAGCAAGATATTCCCAGGAGATTCAGGGGCTTTAACTTTGGGAGCTATGTATGGAGCAGTTGCCATTGTTGGTCAAGTGGAGGTAATTGCTGCAGTAGCCTTGCTACCTGCCATTTTAAATTCATTTTTGTTCTTGGCAAGTGTAAAAAAAATTGTAGATCACAGAGAGCTAAATGAAAAACCCGTAGAGCTTACTGATGAATTTAAGCTCAAGGCGACTAAAAACAAAAGAGCGCGAATCTCATTAGTGAGATTAATTGTCGCAACTACCCCACTATCAGAAAAAGAAGTTGGAATAGTAATTTTTAAACTGGCTTTATTTTCTGCTATTCTTGCAATAATTACTACCTTCATGATGGAGTTTAAACTATAATGCACGGACCTCTTTTTGGATTCTTATTTTTGATGTGGGTTTTGGTAATTATTGGGGGTGCAATTGCAGTTACCATTCTTGGACCAATCTCAATATCAGGTTTCGGGGAAATTGATCCTTTGATAAATTCCATTGTTAAGGGTATTATTGCAATTGGTCTGTCAATTGTATGGGTTTTGATATTAGCTAAACTAAAAAATTTGGTGTTTAGAAAAACATTCAATGCCTAAAATTATGATTCATTCTAAAATAACAAAATTAAAGATGCCATGGTGCTCCATTTTTGGTAATTTTTTCAGGCAATTCTTCCTTGTATCTTTTAAGAAAATCAATCTCTAATTTTTTATCTCGAAGTTCATCTGGTAACATAATTGGGATTTCCTCAATAATTGGATAAAATCTTGAACATTTTGTACATACTAGTACTCCTTCTAAAATGACATTGTCTTTTTCTTTTATTTCATACAGTTCTAATGGATGCGTCTTATCGATTGGACATGCTAAAATATCCATCATTGCTTTATTCATTTTAGATCCAGATAGATTGGAACTCCTTGTTTACCAGATAAAAGTGCTGCCTCTGCAACTTTTGTTACATTAACTATTTCGTTTGTCTTTACAGCAATCTCATTTTTTCCTTGCATGGCTCCAATAAAATTTTGAACTTGTAATAATACTGAATCTTCTTTGGGTAATACCTGTGCATCTTCGTTTTCTACCTTTATTTCTTGAGAAATAAGATCTGAACAAACAACTGCCTTAGAACAAATCGCTCGAAGATTTCTTTTTTCTTTTGATAACAAACCATTTGATAAAATAATTGCTGTTTTGTTATCTTTATAGCCCAACATTATGCTTGCAAAATTTTCTTTTTCACTATTTGAATCTAATCTTGCAAAAACAACAACTGGCATTTCGTCAAATATCCAGTTTGAACTATCAATATCATTAATTGAACTTTCAAAAACAATTCCTCTTTGGTTTTGTGGTACTTTTTTACTTTTGCAATAAAACTCTAACAATGTCAAATCACCATATTTTTTTTCTCTAACAAATTTTTTTACTTGCTTTACCGTTTGATTAAACCGTCCATCAAATCCACAAGTAAAAATCACTTTCTTTTTTAGTGACATTTCTATTAATTTCTCTACTTCTGTTAAATCAAACATTGTTGATTTTTTAACAAATACATGTTTTTTTTCAGAGATTAGTTTTGTTATTGTATCTACACAATTTGATACAGCGGTATCAACAAAAGCACCATCAAAATGTTCAGATGCTATTAAATTATCTGTGGATTCATAATGATTTACAGATTTTTTTTTAATGCTTCCTTTTAATTTCTGAGTGTTGGAATCACAAACAGCCGATAATATTCCAAGATCTGAAAAAATACTTGCATTTTTTTCTCCCCATACTCCTAATCCAATTTGAACAACTTTCATCTAGTACACCGGAGTTAACCAATGGGAATAATCCTCATTTTTGTCCATTACAATATCTGAATATTCCTCCATCATCTTTTTGGTAATATTTCCAGGTTTTCCATTACCAATTTTTTTATCATCCATTGAGATTATTGGTGTAATTTCTGCTGCAGTACCTGTGAGGAAAATCTCATCAGAGATAATTAATTCATTTCTGGTAACATCCTTTTCTAATACGTCCATATCAAGATCCTTTCCAATCTTGATTATTGTATCACGTGTAATTCCTTCAAGGGCTGAAGAAGATAAGGGCGGCGTTATTAATTGACCCTCTCTTACAATGAAGATATTTTCACCTGGAGCCTCACTTACATTTCCATTATGATCCAGTAAAATTGCCTCATCATAGCCATTTCTCTTTGCTTCTTGTGTTGCAATAATTGAATTAAGATAATTCCCCCCCATCTTTGCTTGAGGTGGAGTTGACATGTCGGAGAATTTCCTCCATGAAACTACTCCTGCAGTTATTCCATTTTTATTAAACAAGTCACCAAAAGGAAATGAAAAGATTGCCATATTTGTAGGAGCCTTTTCTGTCACATGCAAATTTATTCCATAATCTCCAACAAAATAAAATGGTCTTATGTAACATGATTTTTTTATTTTATTTTTTTTACATATACCTGTAATAGCATCAGTAACTTCCTTATCTGAAAAATTAAGTAAAATATTATAAAATTGCCCTGACCTTCTAAATCTCTTCACATGATCATCTAATCTAAACACAAAAAGATTTTTTCCATTCCAATAAGCTCGTATTCCTTCAAAGATCGATGTCCCGTAATGTATTGCATGGGTTGTAATTGGAATCATTGCTTTATCTCGTAGAATGAATTTTCCATCAAACCAAACATATTTTGAAAGGGGAAGCCTCACAAAAAAATCTCTATCCTTTAGTACTTAATCTATTCGGACCATCCCTCTACTGGAAACTTCATTCCTAACACTCGTCTAGTTTTATCCTCTATCCTTGAATATTTTTCAATTATATCCCAATTCTCATCAATAATCTTTCCTACGCTTTCTGGAACATCTTCCTTCCAATTTGATTTTTTACCTAAAACAGCATCATACATTTTTTCTTTCACAGATGCAGCAGATAACAATCTTCTTTCTCCTATCTTCGGTTTGAGTCTGTATAGTTTTAGCATGTATCCCTCGGCCTTGTCTCCTGTATAGGAATAATAGTTCCCCTTCACACCAGTAAGAATTTTTTTTCTCAACTTCCAAGATTTTAAAGATAAAAGTGGAGGCAAATATTTTTTGAATGGCGCATTAAAAGTATAATCATCAGTAATTAAAACAGAATCTCCAAAAACGGATTCTATCATCTTTTTTCTAATCTCGAAATTAAATGGAAAACTTTTACTTGTGACCTCTTTTTTACCTAATTTGAAAATTACAGGCATAACTTTTACAATTTCGGCATCTCCTTTCAATTGGTTAATAATTTCAATATGGGCATTGGTCAAGGGATTTAGATGTGCAAGATATAGAATTGTTGTCAACCATAAATGGCTTAAAATAAGTCATATTTCAATGATTGACTTTTTTCGTATGTTTTCAGAAAAACTTGAACAAAATCTAAAAACAATTTTTAATTTATGTAAACGATTAATTTGAAAAATGAATGTATCTATCCGTAAGACTCGTCTTTGACTTCAAAGCTTCCATCTTCACGCTTGTGGTGATAGGTGACAAATCCTCTTGGTGTTAAAAAGTCCATAACTCCATCTATTGTTCCTTGCCATCCACAACAATAAAAAATTGTATTTTCTTTTGTAATCTTCTCACCTACAAGTTCTTCTAATGGCGAAATACCATTTTCTCTAGGTCTAAGAAAAGTTTCAACTCTACCTACTTGACCTGACCATGACCTGTTAAACCATTCTTGTGGTCTACTAATTGCAGCTCTATATCTGAAATTCCATTCTTCTTTTCCTCTCTTGATACTCTCATTTTCTAAATCACTTAATAGATCCTTGTAACTTAACTCATCGACATAACTTGCACCGTGAAGAACAACAATTTCTCTTTTGTCTCCTACTGCATGGAAATGCTGTGCAAAGCTAACAAATGGTGCTAAACCTGTCCCTCCTCCAATACATACAATACGTCTCATATCTTTTTCTCCATTTGGAAGCTCCTCGTTAATCAAAAGTGCTAGGCCTGTAGGCTTTAACCACTTTATCTTATCACCTTCTTTTGCATTGAATAGTTGTGTAGTTAATCTTCCTGGAAGTGGTTTTCTAACCCATCTAATTACAAGCTCAATGTATTCTCTATTTTCTGGATGTGATGCTATTGAATATGCTCTTCTAACAATTTTACCTCCTTCTGCAGGATTTGGTAAACCTAGTGTGATGAATTGCCCTGCTTTGTATTCAGGTACTGGACCTTCATCAGGAACAAGTCGAATTATTAAGAGATCTTCTTTTAATAATTGAATATAAGTAATTGTTGCCTCTTTATCTACTACCATCCGTAAAAACAAGGAAATATGTGGTTAAATATCTTGTGTTAATTCTTTACAAAAGACGTACACATACAGCTAAACGTTAATAACCAAATTAAAAAACGTAATTCGGTCAGAACACTGACAGCTGGGCCGGTCGTCTAGTCCGGTAGGATAGGTGCATGGCATGCATCGGATCGAGGGTTCAAATCCCTTCCGGTCCACTCTTTTTCAATTTAGAAATTAGTTGCTCTATTTCTGAATCTCTTTCCTTTGAAATTTCTGAAATCTCCTCCTTTGTGATTTCTTCTTCAAGATTTATCATGGCTTGCAGAGCACTTTTTTTCACCTCAATGTTAGAATCTAAAACGCAACTATGAACTGCATCTTTAGCTTCTTTTGCTCTGAGATGACCAAGAGCTCCCAATGCACATCCCCTTACCATGGATCGTTCATCTTTAACAAGAGGAATTATTGTAGGTATTGCTTTAGCATCTTTCCTATTTGCTAATACTAGAGTTACAAATCCCCGAATATTTTTTCGCGAATCTTTAAGACTATCCATTAAAAAATTTGAAATTTCATTTTTATTTAAAATTAAAGAGCTAAATGCCTCTCCTCTCACTTTTATATCTGGATCATCTAGACAACTGATCATTTTTTTAATAATTTTAAAATCATCTGTAGTTTCAAGATTTTCTAAAATTTTGATTTTTTCTTCAGAGGTGCCAAATTCTAGAATTTCTATCTTCTGTTCCAATTCGTTATTTCAATAGCAAAATCATATTAATAATAATTGCATTTTTTTTGAATTTACATTTTTCCAAACCAAAAAACCTCTTCTAGCTTTAAATTATCCTTAAATATCAAAATCTTCATGTCAAACGAAACAAGAGACACAATATTCATCGGTAAGAAACCATTGATGGCATATGTTACATCTGCCCTAATTCAATTGGCAAACTTACCTTCCGTTCACATCAAAGCTAGGGGACTCAGCATCGGACGTGCTGTAGACGTTGCCCAAATCATTGCACGCAAAACAGAAAATGCAGGATATGCCATCGGCGATATTAAAATCGGCTCTGAATCCTTAGAGTCACAAGACGGCAGAACTAGAAATGTTTCAACAATAGAAATCGAAGTAAAGAGAAACAATTAACTCTCTTTTACTTGAAATTTTTATTTTTATTCTCTTTTTGAAAATCCATACTTTTTCTCTAGTTTTCTAAACTTTGATAATTCCACTAATTCATTAAATTGATCAAAATTCACAACTTTTTGTTTAAATTTTGCGGTAGTTCCTGCCTTTTTTAATTCCTTTAGAATATTCATCGTAGCAAAAGTATTTGCAAATAATACTGATAGAGGATATAAAATTATGTTAAACCCCATCTTTTGCAATGCATCAGCTGAACTTAGCGGAGTTGCACCTCCTTCAATCATGTTTGCAACCAACGGCCCTTTGATTGCTTTTCCAATCTGTTTCATCTCATCAATTGATCTAGGTGCCTCAATAAACACAGCATCTGCTCCTGTTTTTTTATTTTGTAACCCTCTTTGTATTGCACCATCTAATCCTTCTGTTGCACGTGCATCTGTTCTTGCTACAATTATGAAATCCTTGCTTTGTCTTGCATCAATTGCTGCACCGAGTTTTTCAGTATATTCTTCTTGTGAGATTACTTCTTTTCCTTGCATATGGCCACATCTCTTTGGCCATCTTTGGTCTTCAAGAAAAATTCCAGAAGCTCCTGCAGATTCTAATTCTTGTACTAATTTCCAAACACTTAGAGCATTACCATATCCTGTATCTGAATCAACAATTACAGGAACCGATACAGTTCTACATATTCTCCTAGCATTATCTACAGTTTCAGCTGCTCCGATAAATCCATAATCTGGCATTCCAAACAACGTAGCCGAAGTACCATATCCTGTTTGAAACATTACCTCAAACCCAACATTTTCTGCAATCTTTGCCCCTATTGCATCATAGACTCCAGGAATAACGATTGGTTTTTTTGATTTTAGCATTTTCTTTAGATTTACCACAGGATAAACTTGACTCCGGATTATTTATGATTTTGATTTTGGTTTTTGTAAGAATTTTGATGTTTGACAATATTTCTCCTTTGAAGTGTAAACGAGTTTATCGACTATCAGTAAAAATAGAATGCCCCTTCTTTGGGCGTGAATTTAGACGGTAACTAAGGTAATTATCAAAATAGGACTTTTGAGAAATATCTAGGAACAGCTCAATTTTGATTTGATTTCATTTACTGCATCTCTGAGTTCTTGAGGTTGAATTTCTGATAGTTTTTTATTTTCTTGGGCATCTATTTTATTGATTAAAGAACCAAGTTGATTGCATGCTGCATTAAGATTTTCTTTGTCAAGGCTCTTGCCTGCAGCTTCAAGACTGCTAATCAAGGAATTTCCAATACCCTTGTTAAGGCCCTCATTGTCAATCAAATTTTGAATATCTTCTATCGTATCATCTATGAGCATTTCAGGGGTGTTTGTCTCTAAAACGAAGACATATGCAGAGCCAGACCTATTTTCATTGTCGTCATCACCCCATGCTCCAACTATTGCCTTGTCTCCAGAGATTGAAACAGAACTGCCAAATCTATCAAATAATGCTCCGTCTGATGCTGTAAGCTTGAAATCCTCATTTATTGCAAATGCGTTTTCTACAGAAACTATTGCAACCAAAAAGGCAACCATATAAAATATTACTATCTGAAATTTCATTTTATTTTCACTCAAAGTGAAATTGTAGACCTATTTAGAAGACTCTTGTATTATCATTACTGATAATTGGGCTCTCAAGAAATCTTGTGTTGACTTGATTTAGATGGTTTAGAAATTAGTTGCTCATCCTTTCCAAAAAATAATTTCAATTTAACTTTAAAAAAAAACATGGTTATACCCCAATTAAAAAAATCTTATAGTCATTCTATCTTAATTTGCTGTCCTTTCTTCTTAGTTTCTTGCTTTTTTATTTTTTTTAGTTCAGTTTCTAAAAATGTTTTATATTTTACAGTTTCTTCCTCAGTCATTTGTGCAATGTTTGAACTAAGAACAGACCCCATACTGAAATTTTTTTCAAGTAAATCCATTGCAACAAATCTCCCGATATTTCCTAGTCTAAAAAGAACATCTAGCTGCTTTTTGACAATATCATTAACCTTGTCTACATCTGCCGCAGTCTCAACTCCTTTTTTTGTTAATTGGTACTTCCCAGCTTTGTCCTCTTCAATTAACCCTTCATCTAGTAATCTCCCTAATAATGGATAGATCAATCCAGGTGATGGTTTCCATATCCCATCGCTTTGCTCAACTGCATAGTCTATGATTTCTTTACCAGTTCGATTTTTCTCCTTTAATAACTCCAGAATAAAATATCTAGAAAATCCTCTTGGTACTGAACTTCCTACTCTTTGGAACCATTCTGAAATCAACACTAGTAATATCACTAGTGATATATAAAAAAATAACGCTTTGGGATTCATTATTACATATTTAACCTGCCTTTCAAGTAGTCACTCTAAATGGTAAATTCCATAGAATTTGATTTGATTATTTGCGGTTCTGGATTGGCAGGACTGAGGGCTGCAATTGAGGCTGCACGAAAAAATTCCAAGATCAAAATTGGAATTGTCTCAAAAGTCCAAGTCATGCGTTCTCACTCTGTGTCTGCAGAAGGTGGAACTGCCGCAGTACTTTTTGAGGATGAAGGTGATACGATTGAATCTCATATTTATGACACTGTAAAGGGAAGTGATTTTCTTGCAGACCAAGATGTTGCTAAACGACTATGTGAAGAAATGCCAAAAGAAATTCGCCAACTAGATCATTGGGGAATGCCTTGGTCTAGAAGGAATGATGGTAGAATAGATCAAAGAAACTTTGGTGGCTATAGCTTCCCAAGAGCTACGTATGCCTCTGATAAAGTAGGTTTCTTTGAGATGCAAACCCTGTATGATACTTGCCAAAAATATGAAAATATTGAGTATCTCAATGAATGGTTTGCAACATCAATAGTTCATGATGGAAATAAATTCATGGGACTTACTGCAATAGAAATATCTTCGGGTAACTTTTACCAAATTAAAGGAAAAGCTTTGATCATTGCAACGGGAGGAGCAGGAAGACTATACAGCTTTTCAACTTATGCGTTATCCTCTACTCCTGATGGTTTGGATATGGCGTATCGCGCGGGTATGGCACTAAAGGATATGGAATTTGTACAATTTCATCCTACTGGAATTTTACCATCTGGAATATTGATTACAGAAGGTGCACGAGGTGAGGGTGGATACCTATTAAACAACAAAGGAGAACGTTTCATGAATAAATATGCTGCTGGGAAAATGGAATTGGCTCCACGTGATATTGTTTCCCGAGCCATCATGACTGAAATCGATGAAGGAAATGGATTCAAACATGAAACAGGGGTTGATTGTATGAAGCTTGATTTGAGACATTTAGGTGATGAAAAAATTAAAGAAAAGTTGGGAGGTATAAGAGAAATTTCTATAAAATTTTCTGGATTGGATCCAGCTGATGAGATTCTTGATATCCGACCAGTTTGTCATTATATGATGGGTGGAATTCATACTAACATTGATGGTGCGACAGAATTGCAAGGAGTTTGGGCTGCAGGTGAGGCAGCATGTAACAGCGTCCATGGCTCAAATAGACTTGGTGCAAATTCAACTTCCGAATGCATTGTGTGGGGAAAAATAACAGGAAGTCTTGCCGTAGACTACATTGAAAAAAATACTAATTCTAATCCTTGGCCTCATCATTTAGTTACACTTGAGGAAAAGAGAATTTATGATGAAATCTTTAGAGGCAATGGAGATGTTAATCCTTATGAAATAAAACAAGAACTAACTGACACTATGAATGATAAAGCATATGTCTACCGAAATGAAAAAAATCTAATTGAAGGATTACAAAAAGTACGACAACTAAAAGAACAAACTTGGAAACATGTTGATGATAGTGCAAAAGAGTATAATACAAATTTTACAAATGTAATGGAGCTTGATTCCATGATAAGAACCGCAGAAATTGTTTTGATAGGTGCCATTAATAGAAAGGAATCAAGGGGAGCTCATGCAAGAACAGATTATACAAAACGGGATGATGCAAACTATTTACATCATACACTTGCCTATTATGATTCAAAAGAACCGATAATGAAAACACATCCAGTAACAATTACAAACTATCAACCAGTAGAGAGGATATACTAGATGACACAGCAAGACGAAAACAAAGAAGGTATTGGAGGAATGATAAATCCTAGAAGATATGGTATCGAACGAGTAGCATATTTGTTAATGCGATTAAGTGGCCTTGGATTACTTGCATATTTCATTGGACATATTTATGAAACAAGTTCAATTTTGAAGGGTGAAGTTGGATGGAATGAATTTTTAGAATTAACACAAACTAATGAAGGTCATGCTGTTTTGGCTATCGTAATTGCAATGTGTGTTTTTCACACTGTAAATGGAATAAGAGTAATGCTTGGACACGGCGGAGTTGGTGTTGGAAAACCAGCACGACCTGATTATCCATATACTCCAGCATCCCAGAATGCCAGGCATAAAATAGGTATCTATTCAGCAATAGTTTTAGCAGCAATCGCGATGATGTATGGTCTTGCAGTAATGTTTGGTGAGTAAGATGAGAGAGAGCATAATTATGAAAATTCATTACGGAACTGCTTTAGCTGCAGTTGCACTTGTTGCAGTTCATGTTTTGATGCGTCTAACCCAGAGCTTTGCTGAATCATTGGAATATGAAAATGTGATTGCAAACTATCAATTCTTACCTTATGCTGGAATGCTGGAAATAATTTTGATCCTGTTATCTGTACATGGATTTAATGGGCTAAGAGTTATTTTACTAGAATTAAAGCAGGGTCGGGTATACGAAAAGGCAGTATCGTATGGGTGTGTAGCAGCTATGATAGGATTAATTGCCTATGGTTCGCGAACAATAATAATGGTAAACATGGGGATAGTATAGATGACACAAGTACCTAGTATTGCAGAAGAACAATTATCAACGTCTCTTTCCTCTTCTAAATCGGTCACACTCCGTATTGCAAGATTTAATCCCGAACACGAAAATGAAAGAAAGTTTATGGAATTTACTATACCTTATGAAAAATGGACTACTGTTTTAGAGGCAATTCTTGAAGTAAAGAAACACTTTGACCATTCTGTAGCAGTTAGATATTCCTGCCGACAGGCAACATGTGGTTCTTGTGGGATGATAATTAATGGTAAACCAAGACTTGCCTGTTTTACAAAAATCAGTGAATTAGATTCTGATATAGTAACTGTTGAGCCAATGAATAACTTTCCAATTATCCGTGATTTGGCAGTTAGATTTGAACGACTTTTTGATACACATCATAAAATCAAACCCTATTTGATTCGAGACGATTCTGAAATTACATCCAACGAAAAGGAATTTTTGCAGTCTCCTGAAGAACTAGAGCAATACATTCAATTTTCAAATTGTATTAAATGCGGATTATGTAACTCCGCTTGTCCAACTATGGCAACAGACTCCTCATTTGTTGGTCCACAGGCATTGGCACAAGCTTACAGGTATGTTGCCGATAGTAGAGATAAAGGAAAAGATTCAAGGTTAAAAGTTATTGATGACTCGCATGGTATATGGAGATGTCATTTTGCAGGATCATGCAGTCAGGTATGCCCAAAAGGCGTAGATCCTGCTATGGGAATACAATTCCTTCGTGGATATCTTTTAGGATTTAGAAGTTAACCTAGTTTTTTTGGATTAGGACTGTTGTTTACTTGGTTGTTAATTTGCTCTGCCATAAAATGGTTTGATACATTTACTTTAACATCATTAATTCCATCTACCTTCAAAAGATTATCATGAATATCTTGACATATTTTAAATCCAAAAACCGCAGGACAAAATGGACTCGTTAAATGCAAATCCACTTTTACATTACTTTCATTAATATCTACTTCATCAATTAATTCCAAATCTGTAATCGTGGTGTTAATTTCAGGATCTACAATCTTTGATAGCTCATCGAATATTTTTACTCGAAGTTGTTTGATATCTTGACTCATGTGAGCAAAAGCGTCGATGCTATATATAACCATTCTAGAACCTTAGATGATGTATCGTTCACGTCTTGGTAATGATTTGAGTGATATTACTCTAGATTATGTCTCCTCAATTAATGATGACTCTGAAATTATCCTTTTTGATATTTTAGGAAGTCAAGCTCATGTTCTAATGCTAAACGAAAAAAAAATAATAACCAAAAATGATGCAAAAAAAATCTTAACTGCACTTGAATTTCTAAAAAACGAAAAATTTGATTCATCATCAGGTGCTGAGGATATTCATGAATTAATTGAATCACTTGTAATAAAAAAAGCTGGAATGGCAAGTGGTGGAAAAATGCATACTGCTAGATCTCGAAATGATCAAGTCACATTAGATATTCGAATGAAAATAAGAAACGATATTAATATTATCTGTAATTGTCTGCTTGATACAATTGAATCTCTAGTATCATTAGCAACAAATCACCTAAAAACAATCATGCCACTATACACTCATTTGCAGCAGGCCCAAGTTGGATTGCTTTCTCATTATCTTTTGGCTCATGCAGATGCTTTATTTCGAGATTTTGAGCGGCTTTACGATGCATATGTTCGTGTTAATGCGAGTCCTCTAGGTGCTGGACCGGTAGGAGGAACAAGTATTCCAATTGATAGACACACCACAGCAAAAATGTTGGGATTCAGTGGGATTGTTGAAAATTCTATAGATGCAACAAGTACTCGTGATTATGTTGCCGAATATGTTGCAGCCATTGCAATATTGATGACTAATCTTAGCAAAATTGCCGAGGATTTTGTTCTTTGGTCGACCTCGGAATTTTCTTTTATTGAACTATCTGATGAATTTACCTCGCCATCAAGTGTAATGCCACAAAAAAAGAATCCTGATATTTTGGAGCTAACAAGAGGAAAAACAGCTGAAATAATTGGGAATCTCACTGCAATTCTTTCTACCATCAAAGGATTATCTACCGGTTATGGACGAGATTTACAACAAATTAAATCCTCTATTTGGTCAACCTCGAGAACTTCGATTAACACATTATTGATTTTAAAAACAATGCTTTTGACCCTAAAAGTAAATGAAAAACAAATGAAAAAAGCTACGGATTCAAGTTATCTGATTGCCCTTGACATTGCCGAAAAACTAGTTCTAAAAGAAATTCCCTTTAGAACTACACATAAAATTGCTGGGACATTAGTTCAACAAGCACATAATTCCAAAAAACCATTGAGAAAACTGTCTACTAATGAAATTAAAAAATCAGTCGAGGGAACCAAAATTGATTCAAACATTGTTTCAGATATTATCAAATCTACCACGGTTACCTCCTCTTTGAGAGACCGAATTTCTTTTGGATCGTCGGGATATGCTGAACAAAAACGAATGATAAAAGATCGTACCAAAAAAATCAATGATTATCGAATGAAAATAACAGCTAGAGAAAATGAATTATCTCACGCATTTGAGGCTTTGGATGAAAAAATTTCTATTTTAACTAGATGACAAAAAATTTCCAAAGTATTCTTGCTAAGATTTGGAGAAGGATTTTGTGCATTTGGATTATATTCTTTAGTTTTAGTGTAATTAACTACTCAAAAGTAGCGGGTCTAGAGGGATTCGGACCCTCGACAACCGGATTAAAAGTCCGGTGCGCTACCTGGCTGCGCCATAGACCCACAAAGAAATTTGCCTTGAGTGTATAATTTAGTCTTTTACAAAATATTTTGTCATTACAGAAACTTTTAATCTAGGATTTTGATGAAAAGTAATCGTGCCCTTGTAGTATAGCCCGGTCTAGAATTCGGCCCTGTCACGGCTGAGACGCGTGTTCAAATCCCGCCGAGGGCGCCATCATTTCTTATTTCTGAAAATACATCATCCAAAATTTTTTGGTTTGCTGCAGCAATAAAAGATACTCTAGTATCATAACTAAGATCTGCATCAAGTAATTCAAAATTTTCATCTAAAAGTAATCCCCCAGCTTCTTTTACAATCAAATATCCTGCAGCAATATCCTGAATACGGATTTTTTTTCTTAAATCAATAAAAATGTCCATCAATCCATTTGCAAACATCGCCATTTCAAGTGCATTAGCACCAAAATGTCTAGTGTGGTTATGTTGCTCAAATATTGGATGTAATCTTTTCATTAATTCTGGTGTAGCACCTGAAGTGTTAATTCCTACTATTTTGTAGATAGGTTCTTTGTCATGAACAGAAATTTTTGATTGATTCAAAAATGCTCCCTTCTCTTTTGAGGCCCAATACATTTCTCCATTGGAAAGATTTGTAATCACTCCATCTGTGATGGAGCTTAACTTGTTTTCTGTAGCAAATGCAAGGGAACTACAAAAAAAGGGAATCCCCCTTACAGAATTTGCCGAACCATCAATTGCATCCATAATAATAAATCCCTTTGGATTTTCAGATAATTCGACCCGTCCACACTCTTCACCTAAAACCACACATTCAAAATTAATTTCTTTTAGACAATCTAAGACCGTTTTTTCTGCAATAATATCGATATTACGAGAAATGTCTCCTCCTGCACCTCTTCCAAAATCTCCACCTGCATCTTCAGTTCCAGCTAAATCTTTTACATTTTCATAAATTTTTTTAGAGACTTCACGAAGAATATCAATTACTTCCATTGATTCAACTTTACCAAATCGTAATTTAAGTGAAGGAAGTTTTATTGATTTGAAAGCATAAATAACAATATAGGTGCTGACCGTTGTGAGTGGAAAAGATCAATCTGTAATTAGCAAAGAAGCTTTGATGAGTACAAAACCTGGAAAACAAATTATGAAGCAAGCATTATTCAAATCAAAAGGTTACAAACTATTTAATCATTACAAAGAAGAGACAGAAAAAGAATTTCCAAATTTTGCAGAAAGATTTGCCCAGGATCTTTTTAATGCAATTAAATCAGATCCTTCCCCAAATTCTACTCAACAAGCTTTTGGTGATGAAGTAGGATCCACAGAAATCATTCTTCAATCTTCTGAAATTGATCCTATAATGACAAAACTAGATAATATTGAAGTAATACGAGACCGGGTTTCTCGTATTCTCAATTCAAATTTTGTAAAAATGACATTTCCTGTCTTTAATGCACTATTTGATGGAGCTTCTGAGTATTTGGGAAACAAAAACGCTCAATTAAAACAAGACATTGTTGAAGGTCATATTCTAGCAATTGAT
>JAOTYR010000046.1 GCA_029861785.1 Candidatus Nitrosopumilus sp. | reverse complement strand
AACAGATGCATCCTTGTTGGTTGAGGTCTTTCTATTTCTTTTTCTAAATTAGTAACCTTGATTGGAATAAAGGCCAAGCCTAGATTTTGAAATCTTTCAGCAGTTGCAGGTTTGACACAAGCAGGTGATCCATTAATTCGAATTATCAAATTAAGTCCTTCATTACAAATAATGTTTTCTATTGGTATTCCTTTTTTCAATTGTTTTTTTGGTGCTTCTACTTCAGCATTCACAGGAATTGCCAAAGAGAATATCAAAAATAATGCAAATCCAAAAATAATTTGATGTTTAAATGACATGTACATTTACTTCTTTTTTATCATAAATAGATTGATGATAAATCCTACTTGTTATCTTACAATCAGACACGAGATTCAATCATGAGAATATGTGTATTTAATATATTTGATGAATTAAAACTACTCTTGAAATAATTTGATTTATAAAAAATTCTGGTTTGCACCATTGTTCTTCCTGCTGTTAATTCCAATATCTAACGTGCATGCAGAGCATGTATTGGACATTGAAGCCTTTGCTCAATATCTTGACATTTCTCAATTAGAAGCAGAAAAATTTGAACTTGAAGTTGATGAAAACTCATATGTTCTCTATTATGGGTATCATGGAAGTCTTGATGATTCTGCTCTAGACGATTTTAAAGAACCGATAGTTGCAGTAGCTCTCAATCAAGAAAGAAAATCCATAGAATTTGCGTTTGAGGAGGTTCCAGAAAAAACAGATTTTTGGGTAAGGATACCCTTTGAAGTGCTAACTGCTGAGAAGGAAAAATATCAAGTATTCGTTAATGAGCTAGATACTGGATATGATTTGATGAAAATGCCTGATGGCTATGTAGTTGGATTGATAATTTCTGAAGACACAAAACATGTCGAGATAATAGGTACCAATGTAATCCCTGAATTTGGAGCAATTTCAATCTTGATCTTTGGAATTGCAGTGTTTGGAATCGTTTTTCTAGTCAGAAAGTCTCCTGCTGGACCTAGTTGGACTAGAATTAATTAGGTAATATCTTCTAGTTTATCACAATGAAGAAGGTAGGTTTGCTTGGATGTGGAGCTATTGGAACTCAGATTGCCTTGGCAATTGATTCTGGGAAAGTCCCTGCAATACTCTCACATGTTTATGATGGTTCAAAAGATGCATCATCTACTCTAGTAGAAAAATTAACAACAAAACCTATAATAGTTGAAAATCCTCATCTGTTATCTTCAAATTCTGTTGATATGGTAGTGGAAGCTGCCTCACAAGAGGCAGTTAAAGATGTTGCATTAAGTGTACTGCAAAATAAAAAAGATCTAATGATTATGAGTGTTGGAGCATTACTTGATGAATCTATTTATGAAATTTTATCAGATGCATGTAAAGACTTCAAAAAAACCATTTATCTTCCATCAGGTGCCATTGCAGGATTAGATGGAATCAAATCAGTTAAAGATGAATTAGAAACATTATCCATTACCACAACAAAACATCCAAGGTCATTAAAAGGGGCAAAGTTTTTTGAAAATTCTGAGATCGATTTAGATTCTCTTGATACAGAAACTACACTTTTTCAAGGTAATGCAAAAGAAGCTGTTTCCTTATTTCCTGCAAACGTCAATGTTGCAGCTCTACTCTCTCTTATAGGAATTGGAAGTGAAAAAACAAACGTCACAATTGTTGCAGATCCTAAAACTGATAAGAATACTCATCATATAGAAGCATCTGGAAATTTTGGGAAAATGACATTTACAATTGAAAATTATCCCGACTCTAATAATCCTAAAACTAGCAGATTGGCTATTTTGTCTGCCATAGAAACTTTGAGAAAATACTGCTCTGATGAAATTCAAATTGGAACATAATATGGCAAAAATTGCCACGATTACCAAAATTTAATAAAATTATAGGCACCTTCCCATTCTTTAAATTCCATTCATAGTCATTTTTTAATAGACTATGCTTGTTCAAGACACTTCAAAATTAAAAGAGGATATACTTCGCCTAAAAAAAGAAAAAGATGTAGTACTTCTTGCTCATAATTATCAGGTGCCTGAAATTCAGGATATTGCCGATTTTACAGGCGATTCTTTGGGTTTATCCAGGCAAGCAGCTAAGGTTGATCAGAAGACAATTTTGTTTTGTGGAGTTCATTTTATGGCAGAAACTGCAGCTATTATCAGTCCTCAAAAAAAAGTGTTGATTCCAGAATTAGAAGCAGGTTGCTCATTATCTGATTCTATTACTTTAGATGAACTAAAAAATTGGAAAAAACAACACCCAGGTGCAATTGCAGTAGGTTATGTAAACACCACTGCTGAAATTAAATCTGAATTGGATTATTGTTGCACCTCTTCAAACGCTGTGAATGTTGTAAAAGCAATACCTGCAAATAAAAAAATTCTATTCTTGCCCGACATGTTCTTAGGTTCATATGTCGCAAAGGTGACAGGAAGAAAAAATATGCACATTTGGGCCGGCGAATGCCATGTTCATGCTGGCATAACTCCAGAAGATGTAACTAAAAAATTAGACTCTATGAAAGAAGCTGAATTTGTAATCCATCCAGAATGTAGTTGCACTACTCCAATGTTGTATGATTTGGCCTCTGGAAGTTTTGATGATAGAAAAGTCTCAATCCTTTCTACAGAAGGAATGCTAAACCATGTAAGAGACTCTAAAGCAAAAAACTTTGTTGTCGCTACTGAAACTGGCATATTGTATCGTATGAAAAAAAATAATCCTGAAAAATTTTTTGTTCCAGCATCTGAAAAAGCAGAGTGTCAATATATGAAAATGAATACTTTGGAAAAAGTCTATGATTCTCTAGTTGAGAACAAGTATGAGGTTAAAATACCCAAAGAAATTGCTGACAGGGCCAGACTGGCAATTAACCGAATGCTTGCAATTAGTTAATTCCTTAATCTCATTAAATTGTCGATTTACAAAAACTAAATATTTTTAGCCTCGTTAAGGGTATTATTTGGGTACTTTGAGTTCATGATAAGTTGACTGGACTATTTGGTATGGGCTCAAAAGATCCTGAGAAAAAGAATATTTCGAAAAAAAAGAAAGAACTTCGAAAATTAGTTAAAGAAAAGAGATACGATTCGGCAATAAGAATAGGTTCTGAAATTTTTAAAAAAAATCCAGATGAAAATGATGTTTTGTTTATTCTTGGGGGGATCTATTATATGAAAGGAAAATACCGAACAGCAATTCCTTATTTTGAAAAATCTTTAGAAATTGCAACTCATGATGTTGAAGTTTTAATTCTTAATGCCAATTCGTATTTTAGAGTAGGAAATTTTAAACGAGCAATACACTGCTGTGATATAATAAAAGAGATTGATCCTAAAAATAAATCTGTAAAAGAGTTGATAGAAAAAATAGATTCTGCAAAAAAATAATTATATCTCTAAACTCATATCTATTCCTTTTACAGAATTCGTAATACTTCCAACTGAAATTATATCTACTCCTGTTTTTGCGTATTGAGAAATATTTTTGGATGTAATTCCTCCTGACGCTTCTATCTTTACCTTACTGCGAAGTTTTTTTTCTTTTAGATTCTGAATAGTTTTTTTAATTTGTTGAGGTGAAAAATTGTCTAACATAATTATTGTTGCACCTTCACTTGCTGCTAAAATTGCATCTGTATTATTTTCAACTTCTACCTCAAATTTCTTGTATTGTTTTTTTGTTTTTTTAATTAACTCTAAAAGTGAATTACTTACTGCAATGTGATTATCTTTTATCATCACCATCTCGTCTAATGTTAATCTATGTTTTTCACCTCCTCCAATCATAACTGCTTCTTTGTCAAAAAACCTAAGACCAGGGGCAGTCTTTCTTGTTGCATAAAGTTTTGTCTTTTTATCTGGAATCTTTGCAATAAGATCATTTGTCTGAGTGGCAATCCCGCTCATCCTGGTTAATAGATTCAAAGCGGTTCTTTCGCAGGCAAGAATTTTCCTTGCATCTCCAAATATTCTCATTATGGTCTGATTTTTATTCACTTTCTGACCATCTTTTTTTAAAATTTGAACATTACATCCTTTGAGATTAAAAATCTCTTTTGCATACTTTGCTCCTGCTACAACTGCTTTTTCTCTAGATACTATTTTTGCAGATATCCTCTTCTTTGATAAGAGTTCACTTGTAATGTCTCCTGTACCAATATCCTCAGCTAAAAAACTCTCTAATTCTTTTTTAAAACTATATGCCAACATTGAGATATAAACTAGTTGTGATTTTAATGATTTGCTAAAATTATTTTCTATGTTACTTTGATAGCATACTTGCCTTTGGTGGTAATCCCAAGGGTTGCTGCAATTTGTGAGTTTGTGGGTTCTACTACTAAAACAATGCCATTCCAATCAGGAGTTAAATCTGAAGATTTACAATTTGGACAAACCTTTCCAACTGTAACATACTTGCACTTTCTGCAAGCCATCTCTCGTGCCATTGCTAACTTGCCTCAGCTTTTGCCTCTTTGGCAGATTTTTCTGGTTCGCTTGAATCACCACTGGTTTTTTTGATCTCTTCGGTAATCCATTCATTTGCACCAAGAAATGGCTGTCTACAGGTTATTCCAATTTTACCCATTGTAGCAGCTTTGCCTAATGAAACTGCGGTGATTCTTGCACGTAAAGTTGACCCTACTTTTAATGTCCTTCCACTTTGATTAGCTAAAATCATTCCAGATTTTACATCACTTTTTAGATAATCATCCATTACTTGTGATAAGTGCAATAAAGCATCAGTTGGACCTATTCTTACAAAGGCCCCAAAGTCTGTAATATCTACAATTTCTCCTTGAACAATTTCTTGGAGTTTTGGATAAAATGTTAATGCATCAAATTCGACTTTATGGAAAGTTCCTCCATCTCCTGCTACCATCTTTCCCATTTCTTCTACTTTAGCATCTAAAATCATAATTATGTATCCTAATTCTGAGTTAATCATACTCTCGTACTTTTCCTTGAGAATATTCAATGCGGCTTTCTTCAGAGTAGTCCCAAACAAACTTGGGGGAATCCTAACAACATCACCTAGTGTAGATATAGAAAACAACTTTGATATTTTTCTTAAAATTCAATTTATGAATCTTTGGGTAATTTCAGGCTAATTATTAAAAAGATTTTATGGAAATTACAAATTTTTTAAGATTTTATGGAAGTTTGACTTATGTTTAAATAAAGTAAAAGGACTTTTCCTCCCATTGGTTGGAATAGATCAAGTTCTCGAAAAACTTAGCACTGTAATCGATCCTGATTTGAAAAAAGATATTGTATCCATGGGAATGATAAAAGATCTAGAGGTCAACGATGGAAATCTAAAATTTACCTTGGAGCTTACAACCCCTGCATGTCCATTTAATGTTGAGATTGAAGATGATGTTAGACGTGTGATAGGTGAGATTTCTGAAGTAAAAAACTTTGATCTTAATGTGACAGCCAAAGTCATGGAAGGTCGATCCCTTGATGAAGACACTGCAATGAATACAGTCAAAAATATTATCGGGGTGGCAAGTGGCAAAGGCGGGGTTGGAAAATCAACTGTTTCGTTGAATTTGGCTTTGGCATTATCTCAAACCGGTGCTAAAGTTGGATTACTTGATGCTGATATCTATGGTCCAAGTATTCCTCTGATGCTTGGTATGAAAGATGGATACATGGAAGTGGAAGACAACAAACTACAACCTGCAGAATCAAATGGAATTCAAGTTGTTTCTTTTGGTTTCTTTGCTGAACAGTCTCATCAAGCAGCAATTTATCGAGGGCCAATTATTTCTGGAATTTTAAAACAATTTTTAGTTGATACGAATTGGTCTAATTTGGATTACCTCATTGTTGATTTACCACCAGGAACGGGTGATATCCCATTAACTCTTGCACAAACAATTCCTATAACTGGAATCCTTGTTGTAACTACTCCTCAAGACGTTGCAAGTAACGTTGCAGTAAAAGCAATCGGAATGTTTGAAAAACTCAATGTTCCCATTATAGGAGTTGTAGAAAATATGAGCCACTTTATTTGCCCAAATTGTAATGACAAACACTATATTTTTGGGGATGGGGGTGCCAAAAAAATAAGTGATCAATTTAAGATTCCTTTCTTAGGTGAAATCCCATTAAATTCTGGAATAATGTCTGGTTCTGATTTAGGAAAACCCATTATGATTTCAAATCCTGATTCTCCAAGTGCCATTGCATTTAGAAGTGCTGCAAAAAATATTGCAGGGCAATGTAGCATCCTTGCATCAAGATTACAAGATGAAATGGCATCTGAAAGCAAAAACGATGAAGCTGCACCAGAGGCAAGTACAAATTAACTCCGATTCCTGTGAAATTACCCAAAAATCTAAGAGACCATCTGAAAATTCCTCTAGGTTTGCTACTTTTAGAAAAAGAGGTTGACAAAAAAAACATTCAAAAACAAATTTCTGAAAATTCTTACATTATCACTGTGGGGGATAGAACCACTGAGAAAATGATAGACTTTGGATTAATTCCTTCATTGCAGATTATTGATGGTCAAGAAAAACGAATAACACGTGATATCCCTGAAAGTTTTAATGCTACAACTAATCTTTCATGCAATAATCCTGCAGCTGAAATAACTCCTCAAAGTATTGAGACAATAAAAAAGGCTTTCATCTCCAAAACTCCTATCAGAATTACCGTCCATGGAGAAGAGGATCTATTGGTTCTTCCAGTTTGTATTTATGCTCCCGATAATTCAGTTGTAATGTATGGTCAACCCAATGAAGGATTGGTTATAGTGAAAATAACTCCAGAAATTAGAAATAAAACACAAAAACTACTTGATTCAATGGAATAATTGGGGTGTGATGAGACGGTGGCTGTATGATTTGTGATTACACTACAAAATATTCTGACCCTTTTAATTCACATTTATTTCTAAGAAAAAGCAAAATCAAAAAATTATAAACTTGAATCATTCCTGAAACCTTAGCTATTTTGAACAGATTTAATTTTACTGTCAAACCAAATCTAACATTTCAAATATTTAATTTATTCATGTTGAGGGAAAGCGGTAAATTTACTCCTGAATTTTTGGAACAGTTACAATACGAAATGCCATTGGGATGTTTAAACCTGGATCACTAGTTTTCTCAAAATGGGATTATTTTGTTCATTAGGTGTGGTACAATAAAATATAATTAAAACTTTAGAGTTTATTCAAAAAGCAATACAAAATCTTTTTTAGAAAAAGGAGTATATTATCACCCCAATAGCCACGACAATTCCAATTCCAACAATTTGAATAATAATTTTATTTTTTGTAGTAAAAATTTTCATTTTTTATCTCTAATCTTTTAGAACAAGAATACCTAGGTTGTTCTATCAAATGGGTTATACTATATTTGTACAAAAAATTAACGTTGCAAGATATACATCAATAAATTAAAAAAATAATATGAAATTAGACCCTGATCTCAGGTTGACACTTTTGGAAAAAGTTGGAATCTATTCAAATCGTTTTTCTATTGCCGAGCCCAAAGTCCTTCTTACCACAAAAGAAGTTTTGAATATGCCAAAAGCAATGACTGAAGGCAGGAGAACTTCTGCCTACAAATACTATGGTGTATCATACCTACAACATAATTTGATTTTTATTAATGTGCGAAAAATTCCTGATGAAAAAACCCTTGAAAACACTTTGGTACATGAACTAATTCATCTGCGATTTCCATATCTTGCCCATGGTAAAAGATTCAACAAATTAGTCCGTCAAGGACTTCGTGGAAAAACATTTTTACCATATCGAAAAAAAACCAATCCCTCTGGTATTTGATTTATATTTCCCAGATTTAGGCAAGCTGAGTATAATATGGAATTTGCTGAAATTCTGCCATTTATTGCAGGCCTAGCATCATTTTTAGTTGCAGGTGGTTTGGTTGCATGGATTACAAAGCAGCCCTCTGGATCGAAAGAAATGATGGACATTTCAAACGCAGTCAAAGAAGGGGCTAGTGCATTTCTAAAAAGAGAGATGAAAATCATCATTCCTGTGGCAATAGCTCTAACGGTTATTATCGGAGTATTTCTTACACCATCAAATGGTATTGCATTTGCAGTTGGGGCAGCCCTTTCAGCAGTTGCAGGAATTATCTCATTAAAAATTACCGTAAAAGCAGCAGTTAGAGCTGCTAATCTTAGCAGTAGTGGACTGGGAAAGACATTTGCCATGGCCTTTAGAGGCGGTGCTACAGTTGGTTTAGCGGTTCCGGCAATGGCTCTTTTAGCAATTACTGGTCTTTATTTGATTTATCCAGACCCAATCACAATTGCCGGTGTCGGAATTGGGGCAAGTCTTATTGCATTATTTATCAGAATTGGCGGAGGTATCTTTACCAAAGCAGCCGACATGGGGGCTGATTTAGTAGGAAAAGTTGAAGCAAACATTCCTGAAGATGATCCACGAAACCCAGCAACTATTGCAGATAATGTTGGTGATAATGTCGGTGATGCCGCAGGAATGGGCTCCGATGTTTACGAATCTTACATTGTTACAATTCTTGCGGCCTTGCTAATTGCTGCATTAATTGGTGCTCCAAACTTTTTCCTTTATCCAATTTTAATTGGTTCTTCTGGTATGATCGCATCAATAATTGGAGTTGTAATTGTTGGGTCTAAAAATATTACCGATGTGATGAAACCTCTTAATCGTTCATTTTATGTTTCAGCATCTATTGCCATTGGACTAAACTTTGTCTTTATTACACAATTTATCGATAACTCTGATGCCTCATATGCTTTGTTTGGATCTACTGTACTTGGTGTCATTTTAGTTCCTGTTATCCAAAAAATTACTGACTATTACACCAGTTACAAACAAAACCCTGTAAAAGAAATTGCAGAGTCTGCAAAATGGGGCTATGCATCATTAACATTAATGGGAATTATAAAGGGAATGCAATCCACTGGGCCTTTTATGATTGCACTAGTTGTCGCAATTATTTTGTCTTACAGCATTGCATCAGCAGCTGCTCCTGAAGGTGCAGACCCAGTACTTTATGGAATATTTGGAACATCTCTTACTGCGATGGCAATGTTGAGCCTTGCAGGGATTGTCCTAAGTATTGATGCATTTGGTCCAATTGCTGATAATGCAGGTGGAATCGTTGAGATGACTGGGATGGGTGAGGAAAATCGCAAAGTCACAGATGAAATAGATGCAGTTGGAAATACTACCAAAGCTGTTACCAAAGGATTTGCCATTGCCAGTGCCGCCCTTGCTGCTTTGGCAATGATTCAGGCTTTTCAGTTTGAAGCATCTCATATCTTCGAAGGAATATTAGAATTAGATTATAGTTTGACAAATCCTGCAATTATTGTTGGATTATTGATAGGTGGTTTGATTCCATTTATTATCACAAGCCAATTAATCAATGGCGTATCTCGTGCTGCAGGAAAAATGGTCGACGAAGTTAGACGTCAATTCAAATCTGATCCTGAAATTCTTACAGGAAAATCCAAACCTGATTATGCTAAATGTGTAGATATTGCTACGGTTGCTTCAATTAAAGAACTTTGGAAACCTGCAATTGTCGCAATTATTGCTCCAATTATTCTAGGAATATTGTTAGGACCAACTGCAGTGGCTGGATTATTAATGGGTTCAGTTGTTACTGGAATCTTGCTGGCATATCACTTGGCAAATACTGGTGGTGCATGGGATAATGCAAAGAAACTAGTTGAGATGAAAGGCGAAAAAGGTTCTGAGGTACACAAAGTTGCAGTCGTAGGTGATATTATTGGTGATCCTTACAAAGATACTGCAGGACCTGCACTAAATACTGTAATCAAATTACTTAACACCATTGCGATCGTCTTTGTATCTGCATTTGTTGCAATACTTGCAATCTAATCATTCTTCAACAATCAGAGTCATATCTAACTCGTCTACTTGTGATTGAATTGCTCTTTTCAAAGTCTCGTTATGTTTATCACAGAATTTGAAATAGTCATCAGCAGTCTGGAAACATCCGCAAATCCATTTTGTTTTCTTGTCACCTTCAACGGTCCACTTGGAATATTTGTGTTCTACCATGAAATGACATAATCAGAGTAATAAAAAAATCTAGATCAAGCAATTAGAAAAAGGAAAAAAGAGTTTAAGGACAGCCTTCCATTTTTTGGATAAAATAGCCGTTTTCCTTAATTGCTTGTTCTACAGGTTCTGGTGCTCCTTGGGAGTGGCAAAATTGACATTCATTTGTAGTCATCACTGCATTTTCCTCCCCAATCGATTTTAACCAATCTTTGCCATATGTGAGGGCTTTATCGTGGTCTTTTTCTCCAGTAATTACATCAAAGTGCATGGTGTGTCCATCTGCGGCTTTGACATAAGTGTCGTATACATGAATTTCCATATATCTAACAAATAAAAAGGGATATTTAATTCAAAATGAAATCATAAAACAGGGCTATTCTCTAATTTTGAAATATCAAATTGCAAGGAATGAATAAATCTTGTCGGCTAAGGTTTTGAATTATTTTTTGGAAAGGATGATAAATTAAAAATAGAAAATAAATTTAGATTTTTTAGAAGCCTTTTGGCAATGTGCCTTTAGAAGACTTTGGCACAGTCTCAGCTGGTTTTGCCTCCATTCCTTTTGGTAGTGTACCTTGTGGTTTGGGAGCTGGTTTGGGAGCTGGTTTTGG
>JAOTYR010000045.1 GCA_029861785.1 Candidatus Nitrosopumilus sp. | reverse complement strand
CTACTCCTTCAACTTCGGTTGGATATTGAAATCCAAGAAACAAACCTTTCTTTGCGCGCTCATCTGCAGTTAGACCCAAAATACTTTCGCCATCCAAAAGAATGTCTCCTTTAGTAACTTCGTATTTTGGATGAGCAAGTAAAGTGTAAGCTAGTGTACTTTTTCCAGAACCATTTGGTCCCATGATTGCATGTACTTCTCCAGGACCGGTCTTCAAATTTACTCCTTTGAGAATTTCTTTTCCTTCTCTTCTTACATGAAGATCTTTTATCTCAAGTACTGCCATGGAACGATTTGTATTGTTTCTATATATAATACCGACGAAATTTAGCTGATCCTAAGATGTTTTTAATTTAAAATAAAATGAAAAGAGGGGGGATTAAATTTTGGCCAGAGATGGTCTCAAAGCAATTTTGAGTTTGTAACATGTTAGAATCTCTTTACATCTATTTCTGATAGTGACTTCTGTGACGCCAGCAATACTGGAAACATCTCTTTGAAGGATGCTTTGACCAAGTAAGACTGAGGCAACATAAAGATAAGCTGCTGCTATTCCGTTTGGTGCCTTTCCGTCAGTAATACTACTATCTTTTGTTTTTTCAGCAATTTCCAAGGCTAGCCTTTCTACTCTTACCTCGGTTTGTGTCATATTTGCAATCTTTGAGATGTATTTATCCATGGTGACAATGGGGGCTGTAATTTGTCCCATCTCCATTACCATAGTTCTGTAATATTTTGCTGCAAGTTTGGTTTTTGATTTGACATCTTTTGGTACACAAATTTCTTGAACAATTTCTTCAAGTGATCGTACTACATGACATTGCTTGCATGCCATGTAAATAGTAGCAGCTGTGATGCTAGCTACTGATTTTCCTTTCACATCGATATGTTCATCTAGACTTCTGTATATCATAGAGGAAGTTTCCAAAACATTTTTTGAAAGAGATAGACCATCACATGTCTCGCCCATCTTGGACAAGACATTTGCTAGTCTTCTTTCTCTTGGTGAGGAAACTCGAACTCTTTGTTGCCACTTTCTAAGATTGTGCATTTGATTTATTACTTCGTGATTAATTGATTTTCCACTAAAGTCCTTTGCACTGATTGAAATCTCAGTTGCTATTCCCAGGTCATGTTGGGAATAAGTGGTTTGACCTGTAGCTCTTGCAAGCTTCATTTTGTCCTCAAGATTCGAACTTTTTGTTTCTGGACCATAATCTGCAATCTGATCTGCGACAACTACGCCACATCCCGAACAGATTACTTCGCCGTTCTGAGTATCATCTACTAATGATGACTTACATTCAGGACAGCTTTGTGGTTCTAGTATGTTCATTTTTTTCTTCTCCTAAATTTTTCTTTCTTAGCAGGAGAAAACTCAACTGCGAAAACTGCTCTGCCGATATATTTTTTGATGTTGTTTGTTAATGGTGTAGCTGATGCAAATGGTCTTTTTACTGGACCAATCAGTTCCATTACTTTTGCAACCTTTATTCCTTTTTCATCGCAAAGGATCACTCCCTCAGACAATTCATCTGATAGTTGAATGATCACTCTGCCACTACCGGCAAGGTGCAATATTTCGCCTACCTCCTGCAATTAAAAACACTAGTCATGATATTCTTTTCATAGACTTCTGTCAACAATACTTTAGCTAAGAGCTAGATTTGATCTTATTTGGATTGTTTGGTCCTTTTCAAAAGTAATTTTTTCGAAATTTTGTTAAGAATATTTGTCTTAGAGGTTCCTTTTGGTAAAACAATGTAACCTGATCTTACATATGGTCTTCTTGGATATCTTACTTTTTCTTCGGTTTCTGTAATTTCAAAACCTGCAGATTGCGCAGCTTCGGTTAATTCTTTTAACGAAGGATCAAAAACGCATTTTTCTTTTTCTAATCGTCTTCCTTTAGCTCTTGGTAATGTTTTGTTGAAATAGTCTAGCCAGATTACGACATGTTCGTAATCTTTCATTGTATCACTTTATTAAAACTGCGTTTACTGTTCCGGACTGACCAGGTCTTGAAACTACTCTGCACTTTCCTTCATGTGTTTCTAATATTGCGCCTTTTGTAATAATACCTCTTCTTTGATAATCATTATTAGTTGCATTTTCTAAAACTTTGATAATTTTTGTTTTCTTTACTTTTGCGTCGCCTGTAGCTAAATTAACAAAATCAATTGATTTCAAAGCTGTTTTGGAGTTTTTACCACGTACACTTCTTGTTACTGTAGTTTGTACTCCGTTGATTGGTTCGTTAGGAAACCTGTCTGTTTCATACTTTCTCCTAATTCTTAATGGATGTCTTCTCCCACCTGTAGTTTTACTTGTTGCAAGGTTTTCTACTGATTTTCTCACGAGAAATCTTGAAATCACTCTAATTTATACAAAACGCAATAATTTGCCCATGAAATAATATTTTTTAGATTGTCTCTTCAATAACTTGAGAATTAGGATTTGAATTAGATTTAGTAGCAGTCTTTCTAATTTTTGAAAACAATCTTTGTTTGAGATTTTCGACATCTCCTTGTATTCCAAAGTATTTTTGAAATTTTTCTGTAGTTGTATAAATTTTCAATCGTCCAACATTTTGATGGTTGATAAAATCTAACTGTCTTAATTCTTTTAGATGAGAATATACTCCAGAACCTCTAGTTTCTACTAATTGTTTTGATGAAATCGGCTGCATGTATGCAATGTATGAAAGGGTCTTTAGTGTAGCTTTTGGAAGAACAGGTTTTGAGGCATACTTTTTGACAGTAGAGCTATATTCAGGTTTTAGCTGAAACACGTAAGATCCATCTGGAAGCGTGACTATTTCGATAGCCTTGAAGGCTGATTTTGATTTTTTCATTATATTTGTGAGAATATTGTATGTTTTAGTTCGAGATTCAGTACCCGAGGCTCGGATTAATTCTTCGATCTTAAGAGGCCTTCCTGCAGAGTATAGAGCTGCCTCAATTCTAGCAGTTGCCTCCATCTCATTTTCTACTTTAACCAATTATATTATCTCCATTATCGAATCTAATTTAAGAAACCTATTTTCCATTTTTGATCATTTTGTTGAATCTTGTTTTATTATGGTGATTTTAATATCATCTTCTAATTGTTTAATGTCTATTTTTTCATCTCTTGCTAAAAATAAAATTGCAAAGAAACATCGAATAGAATCAATAGTATCTAAATCCGAAATAATATTTTGAAGCAATCCATATCCTAGATTGGATATTTTTTTAATTATTAGATCTTCATATTTTCCAATAATACTTTCAAGTGAAATAAAATATTCTTGAAAATCAGGAGGTTCGATTGGCTCTATATCAAGTTGTTTGCTTCTTCTAGATTGGGGATTTGCAATTGAACCAATTAAATTTTGCAGTAGGCCTAGTAGGTCATCAAGAGACACTGGATAGGTGGATTCATGTCTGTATGGGATATCGATTAATTCGATATCTATATCTGTTCTTTGTCGCAAAGGTTTTTTTTCCATAGCGGCTTTTTGCAAAGCAAAAATACTTTCTACCTTCATTCTGTAAATTAATGAGGATGATAAAGCTGCCATTCCTGCAACCCTTAGGTCTTTCTTTTCAGCGTTTTCGAGAATTCTAATTAGTAAATTAAGAATTTGGATAAGGTCTATCTCCCAAACATCTTTTTTAATAACTGCCTTGGGATTAAATAGAATATTTACTGGTTCTTGAGAAATGCTATTGGGTTTACCTTCCTCACTCACAGATTAGGATGTCCTATTATTCCATAATATCTAAGGGCTCTATTTTTTTCTCATTTCCAGTCAACTCTTATATTGTTAAACTTGAAATGTTTATCAATGAAATCTGCTAGAATTCCCGGTCCAAATAAGCCATTGGTCGTTGTAGATCTAGAGACTCCCAAACCTCAAGATAATCAGGTCATAGTTAAAGTCAAAGCTGTGGGTGTTTGTCATAGCGATTTGCATCTCTGGGAAGGAGGATATGATCTAGGAGATGGTCAATTTATGAAAGTCACTGACAGAGGTGTGAAATATCCTGTAACTCCGGGACATGAGATTGTTGGTGTCGTTGAAGAGATGGGAAATAGTGTTAAAGACTATTCAAAAGGAGATGAGGTTTTAGTTTATCCCTGGATAGGTTGTGGTGAATGTCCTGCATGTAAAGTTGGAAATGAGAATCTCTGTGATACTCCAAAATCACTGGGAGTTTTTCAAGATGGGGGGTATTCTGATTTTGCTCTAGTTCCTCATTACAAATATTTGGCAAAGTTGTCAGGAGTTGATCCTGAATCTGCAACATCGTTGGCTTGTTCTGGCCTGACAGCTTATAATGCAATAAAAAAATCAAATGTGAATTCTCCAGAATACCTTGTAATTATTGGCGCTGGTGGTTTAGGTTTAATGGGAGTACAAATTGCCCACGCAATAACCAATGCAAAAATCATTTGTGTAGATTTAGATGATGAAAAATTAAAAACTGCAAAAGAGATGGGTGCAGATTATGTGGTTAATTCAAAAGATCCTGAAACTTCTCAAAAAATAATTTCAATATGTAATGATAAAGGCGCAGATAGTGTGGTTGACTTTGTAAATGCTCCTCCAACTGCAAAATTAGGAATATCAGTACTAAGAAAAAGGGGCAATTTAGTTTTAGTCGGTTTGTTTGGTGGTTCTTTGGAATTATCTTTGGTAACAATTCCCCTAAAATCAATTACCATCCAAGGCGCATACACTGGAAACTATAATGACATGGTCGAGTTATTGGATCTTACAAGAAAGGGAACTATCAATCCAATTATTACAAAACGATATACGTTATCTGAGGCAAATACTGCCCTAGAGGATCTCAAGGCAAGAAAAATTCTTGGACGAGCCGTCATCAACCCATAATCTTATCGCATTCTTCTAAAATCCATCCTGTTTTTATTTGGAATTTATCTTCTTCTTCTCCTATCCCTGTCGCATATCTCCACACAAAAGGTGCATCTGTATTCATTTTATTTTTTATTTTTAGTAGGGATTCTATTTCAGAATCTAGATTTTCATCTGCGGTTTTATGCTCTTTACAAAATTTACATTTTTGATCAAGTGTCATAGGATCTGACTTAATCAGAGGATATGTTTTGCAAGCAAGAGGTCTATCATCATATATTCTACAAGGAAATCCTCCATGTGGCGATCGTTTATCTGTATCTGTATTAAGGAAAGGACACAAATTCCCGTTTTTTTCTTTTCCCATCATTTGAAAAGCTAAAATTTCTATTAATGTAGGATCTTTTTTATTTGATATTCCAATTCTAGGTAAAATCAAAAGGTCTAATTTGTTCATTTTTGCAAATTGTTTGATTTTCTCTTTTTCTTCTGGAAGTATCAACACCCCGATCTTTCCAAATCTTTTTTCTGGATAATATTCTCGTTCAATACAACATTGAGAACAATCTTGAATGCATCTAAATTCCATGATTTGGTTTTTAGTACTTTACATAAAATTGATGTTATTTATTTTTATTAAATTTTTTGAGGCTCTCAAAAACCCCACAGTTATATGCATAAAATGATGATGTAAGTTATGGGAAAACGTCAAGTAAAAAATGAAAGTGCTTTAAAAGAAATCCGTATTCCAGAAGAAGGTGAGCTTTTTGGAAGAGTTTTAAAAATGCTCGGCGGGGAGAACGTGATGATAAAGTGTACTGATGGTATTACCAGGCGAGGCAGGATTAGAGGCAAATTAAAAAGAAGAGTTTGGATACGTGACAATGATATTGTAATTATTGCCCCTTGGGATTTCAAAGAGAACGAGAGGGGGGATATAGTTTGGAGATTTACTTTGCCTCAAGTAGATTGGCTTAAACAAAATGGTCATATTCCAAAAGATTTCTAAGATCTTAGTAATCTTCAATATTAAATTCGGTTTTTCTAAAAATAAACTGAGGTTTTAGGCTGATAATTTTTTATACTTATCTTAATATACGGAGTATCTTTTGAATAATGTAAATGGAACAAGGCACAGTAAAATGGTTCAACCGAACTAAAGGCTTTGGTTTTATCGAAAGAGAATCCGGCGATGATCTATTTGTTCACAAAACAGATGTAGACGGATTCATCAATGAAGGCGATAAAGTCGAGTTTGAAGTAGGCGAAGGTAAAAAAGGACCAGCTGCACAAAACGTCAAAAAATCAGCATAGATAAAAGGTTTTTATTAATTTAAGATTTTATTTTTATGTTCTTAAATTAGTCTCTTTTTTTAATTTTTTATATTTTTTAAATTATGTTGTCTATTTTCTAAATCATATCCCTTAAGAACCCCGTAAATTCATCACTTGGAACAACTGTTCTGATTTCAAGAAATCCTAAATGTTCTAACCTCTCACGTTTATCATAGTATTTGTAGATGCCTTCTTTTTCTGGATAGATTGTAATAACATCTTTTTGTCCTGGCTCTAAAAGATCGGACTGAATCTCTAATCCCTCAATGTAAAGTCGATGGTGTTTCTCACCATAATTAATCACTGTGAGAATATATGCAAAACTTGTTCTGCTAATTAAATGAGGATTGATCTCTCCTCCTATTCCTGAAATTCCTACAAGTTGTACTTCTCCTTCTATTTCCTCAAATGCTACTGTTTGTTCTACTTTTTCTTGCCAGAAAATTTCTACATGTCTTACATTTCCTTGACCAATAAAACCAATCATAGAAGTTAATCCTAAAATTCCTACAATTATTGTAACTATAATTATTTTTTTATCCTGAAAATCCATACTGTATTATTAATTTAATCTTATTTTAAATAAAACAAGATTTTTAATACTGAAAGTAACTTTCCTTGGTAAATTGTATTAACAAATAAAAGATCCTTTGAATTCATCATTTAAAATTAATTTTGATTATTATGACATTAACCGAATTGTAATTACTGGAAGACTCGAAATAAAAGGGTTGCACATGTTGAAGTCTCATTTATTAAGAAATGATTTTTGATTTTAATATTATTTTTTCATTTATGTTGGTCTTGAATTACAAAAGTTATGTAATGAAATTTCTTTTGAACTATTAGGCTCGAAAATCTATTCAATAAAAAACTCAAAATTCTCTGAAATTTAGTGCCCAAAAACGGACTAATAATTTTGGTATTTGAATAAAATGTTATTGAAAAATTGGATACTTTTATCAAGTATTTAGGATCTAGCAAACTGACCTGTTATCTTAAACATTGTTTGGGGTTGGTACTTACAATTTTTTTAATTCATCTAATTGTTACTTGGTCTGAAAAATTGTATAAGTAAATTTCAAACCTCTGATATTTTTAAAAATTAATTTCTTTGAGATCATTTTCTAAAAAAATAAAAAAATTATTTTTTGAGACTATCTCTTAGAACTTGATTAAGAACATTGGAAAAACTAACTGAGCTAGATGTGTTCTGAATCATTTTTGCCTGCAACTGCCTCATTTTTTTGTCTATATCCGTGTCAAGCATTATTGTTACTCTTTTACTCATGTTATGATTTTACATTTTCATAATATAAGATTTTATTAAATTTCCCAAATCTGGGAAATAATTAATTTTAAATTTTTTTATTTAATTTCATCTAGTTTAAGTACATTGAAAATTCATGGAATTTTTAATTTATCTAGTTGCTTCCGTAGTAAATCTCTTATTTACTGCAACTATAATGATTTTCAAATGGATTAATTCTCTTATTCTTGTTAATGGCAAAAAATCTGGGTGTGAATCTTATGTTTTATCTTAAAATAAAAATATTTTTTCTATAAACTGTTTGTATTTTTCAAAAGTATTTTCTCTAGTCTGAAATCTATCTTGTTTACACTGACATAAATAATTCAAGTTATTAAAAAGAGCAAAATTAAAAGATAGGTAATATCTATTGTGAAAAATTATTGTGACACCAAATTAATTATTTTATTCATCTCGATTGGTTTGGTGATCACTCCATGAATTCCTAAATCGGTTAATTTTTTGGTAGTGGAATAATCACTATGTGCAGTAACCACAACTATTTTTGCCAAATCGTTTATTTTTTTGATACTTCGAATAGCATGAAATCCAGATCCATCGGGCATTTTCAAATCCAAAAAGACAAAATCTGGTTGTTTTTCTTGATAAAGCCTTATTGCATCTCTTCCATTATATCCTTCACCAACAATAGCTATATTTTGTTCCTCTAAAAGCAGACTAAAAATTTCTACTGAATCGGGATCATCATCAATTACGATTGCTGTCTTCCTCATATCATTTGGTTTGAGTATGTTATTTTTATTAAGAGGACTCATACTATTACTAATGTGCCAGGTATAGATATGTTAATCGCAAATTCATTATCTTTATCGATTAAGGACAATTTAGATTCTAAAATTGAAAAAAAAATAAAATTAAATCTGTTCAAAAAATATGGATTGTCTATAACTCAGGCAATAAATGATTTTTCTAAAGTTGATAAATCTCTTAAAGAAGTTTTTAAACCTGATCCTTCATCTTTTGAAAAAAAATGTCTTATGCAAATTGTTACAATAAAAATTCTAAACAATTCATACATAGTTACTATAAAAGAAAAAAATCTAATAAAAGATATGTTGAAAATTTTAGGTGATGATGAATTTTTGAAAATTATTGAATCTACAATTAGTTCCTCTTCTTCTGTCCCAGAAATAATCAATATATGTAAACTACCAAAAACTTCAGGATATAGAAAAATAGGTTATTTGGTTCGTCATGGTTTATTAATTGAAAGAGGCACAGAATTAACCTCCAAGCGACGGAGTATTGAAAGGCTCACCACAGTTTTTGAAAAAATTAATTTTGAGTTGAACCAAAATCATAAATTTGTTAGGTTTGGAATTCCAAAAAAAACCATGGAAAAAAGTTCGATATTTCAATTAATTCAACGCATTTAATAAAATTAAAATATCTTTATTTGGTCAATTATCTGAATCAAGAATTTGCAATGTATGCTTTGGCTTTAAATATGAATTTGAAAGTTGAATAATTGAAATCCAAGTTTTTTGGAAAGTTATTTACTATGGTTATTGTTTTCTTATAATTCAAAATTTGAAACGATAACAAAATGGGCGATTGACGGTTCTTCGATATTTATACATTCAATTTTTAACAAAAATTCCAATAATGATTAATCCTATAGTGTTTTAATAAAATCTATGTTTGAAACACTTTGTGGAAATTGTAATCATAAAAATTGCTGTACTGATTCTGCCGTACCGCTACTTTTTCAATACGATTTAAAAAAAATAAGGGAAAATTTTCCAACTCGCATGAACTATATCAAAATTATCAAAGTTAAGGACAAACTGGTTAGTGCTTTAGGAAAAAAGAAAAATTCTACCCAATGTGTTTTCTGGGATGATAAAATAAAGGGATGTGATATCTATGAATCAAGACCTCTTGATTGTAAACTATATCCGTTTGATATTCTTGAAATCGACGATTCTTATCACTGGATTGTCTATTCTTGTAACAAGGATAGCGATTGGCACTGGAGTGAGAAATATCTAGATTCATTTGAAAAAGAAATTGGATTTGAAGATTTTATGAAAAATATTGATGTTTTCTCAGATCATACTAAAATGGTTCTTCCTGACGAATCCAAAAAAACACCTTACGTAATTCTTAGAAAAGTTAATCGGTCTAATTCTTGAGTGTTTTTCTGAAAGTATCTGCTATGTTTTTTACTAGATAATTTTTTTGTGTTTATACAAAGAGTAAATAATTATCCAATATCCTGCATACCAGAAAATATTAACAGGGTGAATAAGATCAAAATCTCCTAATAGTTCAAGGTAATAATACCAGACATCCCCCATGGTTAGCGATAAAATCCCCATTACTAGTATCATCCATGCCTTTTCTACCACACCCTTCCTGAATATTGTTGTTGCCAGAATAGAAAATGCTAAAAGTAAACTTGCAGATGCGACAAAAATCAATCCATAAAAAAAATCAAATCCTGCCTCTCCTATTTCCTGCAGAGCTATTTCTCCATAAGCCACTGTAATTAAAATTGGAATTGCTATCAACAATACAATGTTTTTGCTGGAAAATGATGCAAAAAATCTAATGTTTAAAATTAAATAGCTTAATGCCAACGGATATTGAAGGAAAAAAAAGACATCTGCAATTGAAGGGTACGGTTCTATTCCTAAAAATAAATCATAAGAAAGGTAAGTAACTTCTCCCAAGAAAATCATCAAATATGCAATTCCTAGTAAATTATACGCCTTTTGGTAAATCCCTGCATCTACGTATTTTTTGGCAGCTGTAAATGATGCTATTGATACCGCAAGTGGATTAACAAACGAAAAAATGGAAACCAATACTTCAGAATTTTCTGTACTTGTAAAATAATTGACATACAAATGAAATATAACAACTGCAAAAATAATTCCTGCAATGATTTTGAAATTAATATTGGTTTTTAGCTTTTCTGGTACAACTTCTGGTTTGTCCAACATACTAGTTTTCTATATGTAATTAATATCTATTAACTTTGTAGATAATAGGAAAAACTTTGAATTTTATCTTTTAGTCCTCGTAATTTCTTTACAAGATACTAGATGGAATGTACTCCCCACATTCTTTTAACCTTTGAAATCTTTTTACTACAAATTTTGCAGTTTCTCTAATATCAACACATGAATCTTCTGCAATTTTTTTTATTATGTCTTCTGTTTCAAAGGCTCTCATCAACCCCA
>JAOTYR010000044.1 GCA_029861785.1 Candidatus Nitrosopumilus sp. | reverse complement strand
GGCGTTGAAGGATTAGTTACTTTGGAGGATTTGCTTGAAGAGATAGTAGGAGAAATTGAAGATGAAAGCGACCTTACAAAACCCAGAGGGTATGAAAAAATAGATCAAGATACCATCATAACAAATGGAGAGATAGAAATTGATAAAATCAATGAAATTTTTAAAACCCAAGTTCCAGAAGGAGACGATTATGCAACACTAAGCGGTTTGCTACATGAGAGATTACAAGACATTCCACAAGCTGGAGATAAAATTGAAGTAGAAGATCTCCGAATAGTTGTAGAGAAAGTTCTCAAAAATGTACCCCAAAAAATAAGGATTGAGAAAATTAGAACTTGATTGTTTTAAGAAAAATGTTCTTCCAGTTTTTGTTTTTTTTCTTTCATATGAAATATAGATTCTGTATGAGAGAATGATTCTTGATATGATTTACCAAATAACATCGATTGCATTAGCATGTGATTTTCCGGAATTACAATTCCTGTTTGGTCATCAGAGTACATTATTTGTACAGTATCACCAATAGATGCCGTCATGTTTGCATGTATGTGGATCATGTTTGTGTCTGTAAAGTTAAACCCCATAGTTCCTGCATAATCCCTTACATCTTTTGTACCTTTAGCAGTCCACAATGTTACAACACCAAACTCGTTGGCAAAGATATCGTGGATGTCAGAAGGTTTAGGTGCAGTCTCTTGGAATCTAATATCCATAATGTGCAGATGCATTTGTCTAGTAGGGACCTTTATGGCCCTGACAAATAATGGTGAGTCTTTTCCAAAGTAAGTTTTTACATCATCGCCATGGTGGGGTTTCTCCGTCATTTCTATGGTATCTGTAATCTTTTTTTCTGTCTGCTCAATGTCTGCCCATCGTCTCACCAAAGTAACATCAAATCTAATAATTTTTTTGCCAAAATTTTCCCGTAGTGGTTCTAAAATTCTTCCCATTCCAGTAACATTACAACTTCCTTGCATTACGTGTTTTTTACCAATTGATTGGTCATAATTTGCACGAGAATTAAACAACAAATCAGATACGGCTTTATCGCCCACGGTAGTTTCTCCTCCTTGATAGATTGCCATTAAATTCTTTGGTTCGTAGAGATTTTTTTTGTTGCTATATCCATGTCCACCAGGAGCTGCATCAATTACTAAATCACAATTATCCAAAGCTGATTCAATGGTTCCAGAAATTTCAAAGTCTTTAAAATCATCTAACTTTTTTTCAGGTACAAAAACGTTCAATCCTCGAGAAAGCGCAAGTTCTACTTTGTCATCTGGAGAATATTTTCCAATTCCTACGACTTGAATTTGTGGGTCATCTTTTAGAAAAGCAGTTATCCTACTCCCAATGGAGCCATACCCATTAACAAAAACCTTTTTCATGTCTTCGGTAATATAACACGGGTTTATTTAGATGTATTAGATACAGCTGATTTTCGTCGGGTTGAGGTAAAAACTGGAAGCAGTCAGTTATCAAATAATCAAATTAGAAAATTAAATGAAATTATAATTCCATTAGCTATTTTTAGAATTCCTAACATTTTAGATTCTCCCAAAGAGTGGAAAATCTTTTTGAACGGTGACGCAGATTATTGACTAAGAGGATCCAGACAAAACATTGATTGACAAGTACCTTTAATGTATTGGACCGTAACAGATGCACAAACAGGGCATCTAGCCGTTTGGTAAGTTCCCCTTTATGGATTTGAACTGATTTGGTGAAGCCTAAATAGAGATTTGAAATTATTTTTTGGAACGGATGAAAATCTACGTTATTGCCCCGCCAGATTGAATCAAAACTTTACCTCCTGATTGAACTGTGAGATTAGAGGTTGCAAAATTAATGTCTAGAGTCACACCATTTGGAATTGTTAATACTATACCGTTTGGTATAATTACATCAGATGGTGCTGTTGCATTGCTAGTCATCGTACAGCTTGTATTAACTGTCCAATCACCTAAAGTAGGTGGAGCGCACAAGATAGGTGGAGAGATTTGATACTCGTAGACGGCATCTCCAAAACTACCTACAACAAACATCTTTGTTCCATCAGGCTTAAACGTAACATTAGTGAGACAATTATTTTGCACCTGTGGCACTGGAAAAAAGTCGCCAGAGTATGATGCAGTAGATATATCAAACGGTGTGCCAAGTGTGTACTGAAGTACTTTACGCTCAATTCCCTCTACAACAAACATCTTTGTTCCATCAGGACTAAACGCCATGCCGCCTATTTCATTACCCTCAGATGCAAGTGAAAAAAAGTCGCCAGAGTATGATGCAGTAGATATATCAAACGGTGTGCCAAGTGTGTACTCAAATATTATTTCACCATTAGATTCTAAAACAAACATCTTTGTTCCATCAGTACTAAACGCATGGGCAGCACCGGAATCAATTTGTGCAAAAACTAAAAAAGAATCTACAAAAGTAGGGGATACTGTAAAAGGTTCTGCAAAAGCACTTTGAGATAATCCTACCATTCCTAAAATCAAACTGCAAAAGAAAACAGATAAAATAATTTTTCCTTCCATGCCCAAAATTTATAGAATTTAGATTTATTTAATTCTGATCTAAATTATGAGTTTAAAATCAATTCATAACGTTAGCTATTCTATAGTGATGGTGCATTTTTCATGACTTAGAGGAGGAGATTCCCTTTTTTCCTGACAGCAGATAAACTCGTTAACACCTCAAAATAAATAAAATATTTGAGCAAATACTTAGATTAGTTTAGAATTAGAAATCAATTACAATAATTCCTAGAGTCACAAGATAATTTACTCCATATATGAAATCATCATCTGAAATCCTACCTTCTGCCCACCATCCTGCATTGCTCTTTACCCATGTGGGAATTTCTGTACCGCCAGAACCCTGAGTGGTAGGAGGTAATTGCATAATTTCTTTTTTAATTAAGAATTGAATTCCCTGAACAAATGAATCATCATCAATATGGCCATCTCTCCACCAGCCTGCATTGTTTTTTATCCATATGGGCATAGTGTAACTAGCAGAGGAGATTTTGCTTGCCTCAGAAATATTGACTTTGGACACTTTGTTGTTAATTTCTCCTAGGTAAACGAAATCGATATTTCTTTTTTTAATTTCTTCAATTACAGTTTGTAATTTAGCAAATTGGTCGGAATTTAGGTCATTGAGGTATTCTCCGCCTTGATAAATTGAAAACTCTTGGGGATGAAGAGAAATCACGGCAAAACCATACATTTCAATTCCCTCTATGGTTTGCGAAATTGTTTTTTCGGCAGATACACCTAAAAATCTATTTTGAGATGATACATATTCTCCAGTTGAAGTGATTTCTGGGAATCGATAGAGAGATGCGCCTTGTAATGAAAATGGAGGTTTGTCACTAAACATACTTGCGCTTAGGTGGGTATATCCGTTCTCTAACAAAGCTTGTTTGGTATCTTCGTTAAATCTATTTCCAGGTGGAATAAATATGGTAGTTGAAACATTTAATTTTTCAAAGATCTTATCAGAAGATTTTTTCAGCATATCATTTTGTTTTTGTTTATCATATACTGTAAATGGCGTGGAATTTAATCCATGATTTGCAATTTCTAAATTATTGTTTTTTATTTGTGTTTTTACAACTTCAACAATTTTGGAATCATTTCCAAATGAATCAATAATAACTCCAATAGTGAGTGGGATGTTGTTTTTTGAAAATAATTCAATTAATTCCAATTGAACATCGTTTAGCCAATAATCCTGAACATCATCTAGTCTAAAAGAAACGCAATAACAGGTTAAGTGGTATTCATTAATTGATGGCTGATAAATAACAGGTTTAGAAACTGGTTCTGAAATTAATGAAACGACAGGTTCAGATTTTGGTGATAGTACAGACTCTGAGTTTTGATTTTTTTCATTTAATTGAAATAATTCAAATTCATTTTGATTGCCAATAATTGCAAGTGTGGTTTTTTCCCAAAGAGAATCTTTAATGCCATCCCTTAAAACAGAAGCAGAGTATATTCCAGATGGAATACTAGAAAAGTAAGCATCGCCATTATTGTTAATTTTAGATTCTCTTAGAAATGGATGTTTTTGCCCTTCAAGTAAAACTGAGAAATCACCATTTTTTTTCAATATACTCTGCGATTCATCATCATACAACCTAAAGGAGATCAAATCCTGAACTACTTCTGGTATAGGAACGATAATTTTTTGATCTTGTGCAACACCTTGATGTATTTTTATGTTAGACATACTAGTTAGTAAGAACTCATCAAAGTAAACCTCAGCAAGATAATAGTCGTCTTGGTTACTGGTCGATTGAAGCCAATATCTCATTGTGTCTCCTTGCTCGTTAGTATTTCCCAAACGTTGTTCTTTACCAGTGTGTGATTTAATAACCACAGTTGCATTATTAATTGGAGATTCACCATCCTCAAAAAACACATTAAATTTCAAACCACCAGGTAATGGGATATGAATATCTAATTTTTGTGATTCATCTCCAAGGTTCACATATCCAACTTCAGAAAACATATCATTGACATATACTTCAATTTTGTATCGATGATCTTTTGGCAGAAAAACTAAATCAGGATTTTTTTCTAATTTATTTTCAAAGTATGGATCCTTATCATAATCCTTGTAGATAACATAATTGGTTTGGTAAGGATTGATTCTGTCTCCATTTGTATATTTTACTTCAATTTGTAACGATTGTAGTTCTTCAGAATATGACGAACCAAATGGAATTATCAACAAGAAAAATATCACCAGTACAGAAATAGGATAAAATAATGGCTTTTGCATTTTAAACACCAATTCTTTTTGCGCTAGTCCAGATAGCTTTTTTGCCAGTCAAATGTTCAAACATTGCTTTGAGAAGCAAAAAGTCTATAATTTGTTTAAACCCAAAAAGCAGAAATCCGGAATATAGTAATAATTTTGGATCCTCACCATCAATTCTAATTGCAAGAGCAGACATAAGAATATGAACTACAGTAAAAATACCTGCAGCCTCCAAAACCCACAATGCATCACCACTTAATACACCAAAAATGACATTTGCGAGAGAGACAAAGCCGATGATAGGAGTAACTATCATGCCTAAGAACAAATACGGTAATGCTAGTTTTTGTAGATTTCCAAATCTAGGATTTGTTAGAGCATCTGAGTGTTTCTTTAAAACCTGAATGTTTCCTCTATACCATCTTTTTCGTTGTTTCACAAAATCATTTAAGGTTTCAGGCGCCTCAGTAAAAGCTACGGCCTTAACACTTCCCTGTGTGATTAATCCAGTCTTTAACAGTTTTATTGTTTGATCAAAGTCTTCTACAATCGTTTCTTTTTCATAAGAACCTACACCTTCGACAAATTGTTTTTTGAATGCACCTAATGCCCCAGGAACAACCGTAATTGATCCAAACGTGTCAAATGCACGTCGGACTACTTGAATTCCCACAAGATATTCCAAGGCCTGACATTTTGTAATCCAATTAACTCTATTTCGTACTTTGATGTTTCCTGCAACAGCGACAACATCTTTGTTATTTTCAAACCCCTTAACAATTTCTTTGAGGGAATTTCTTCCTATAATGGTATCTGCATCTACAACTGCTATGATTTCTCCTTTGGCATAAACAAGACCATAGTTTAATGCAGACGCTTTTCCCCCATTTTCTTTATGCAATACTATGATCTCGTTTTTAAATTGTCTTGCAATATCTAATGTTCTATCCGTACTTCCATCGTCAACAAAAATAATTTCTTTTTGTGGATAACGTGTTTCAATCATAGATTCTAATGTTGACCGAATTACTTTTTCTTCATTATACGCAGGAATTATTACTGAAACTTTTAGAAATTTATTTAAAGGTGGTTGAAGACTTTCACGATGTTTACTCAAAACGGACATTGGAACAAATAACATCGTGGTCCAAAACGAAATGGTCATGGCCCATAGTAAAATTATCCTTGCAGGAGATTCTAGTAAAATAGTACCCTCATAAGCCACAAGCCCGCCTATTAAAAATGGGGACCCAACTAATACTAGCAGTAGGATTGATGGAGCTTTACGCCCTCCTTTGTTTTTGGAAATTAATGTTGGTCTTGCACTAAACATGTGATAAACCGATAAGACTCCTCCAATACCCATGGCAATCATGCTTAGAGTCCCCAAAATATAGAAAATTGAGACTGAAAGAAATATGATGATTGAAGCAGTTAGTACTATTTGTATTGGATCGTAGTTAATTTTTTGTTTTTCCAACTTTGTAGGTTTTTTTGATTTTAGAGTTTGAATGAATTTTGGATCACATAATGCGGTTGGTTCTTTTGAACTAGACTTGTTATGCTCAAAAAATCTTTTCTGATTAGAATTAGACATTATCGCTACTTCAACATAATATTATATTGTGGCTAGCTTATAGTTACAACTAGTTTGCCAACGTACTTCATCGATGGTAAATTTGTTTTCGCATTTTAAACATAAATATTCTGATGAAAGTTCAGAGAAAACCTCACTGCAGTTATTACATACATAATGATCCGGCAAAATCCTATAATCTACACCTAAAGCTTGAAGTTCTTTATTGCAACTTGGACACCTGTCATTTTCATATGTTCTCTCTTCTGAGACATTTCCACAATTATAATGTTCAAGTAATTTTCCTAATCTAAAATGCTGACTCTTGCAAGAGGGACATGAAAAGATTTGTGTTGTTTTCACGGAATTGCATTTGTAACATGCAATTTCTCGTTTCTCCCCCAAATTGATGATTTTCCCTTCTTTTTCTAATTGGTTTAAATGTAGTCGAATGGTTTCATCAGAAAAGCCAATCAGTTGTTCAATTAAGTTTAAGCTAACTTGTTTTGAGGATTTTAAAATAAAATCAACTCTATCTATCACCTTTGTTTTAACTTCTTCTTCGGCATTTTCTAACATTTGAAGCTGATCATTTTCCTTTTGGAAAAAGAAATCTTCTTTTTCAAGTGTTTCAAAAATGTTTTTCAGAGTTTCAAATCTAATTGGTTTTTCCATGTACTGATAAACTCCAAGTCGTATGAGTTCTTTAATTCCCTCATCTTCTTTTTCAGTGGCAGTTTCTAAAATCACACGTGCATCTGGTTTAGTATCAAGCATTTGAGTTAGGACAGACTTACAGTCCATATCAGGAAGCATATAGTCCAAGAGAACAATCGGAGGAGTGTTTTCTTTTACAAGTTTTTTAAATAATTTTACTGCAGAAAAACCATTGTCGCAGGAATGAATATCTGTATAATCTAGTTTGTCTAAAAAGCTCTTCAGGAGCATCGTAACTGCAGGGCTATCCTCTACAATCAATACAGGTGCTTTGATGGTCAATCCAACAATTTTTTTCTATAAATTGCATAAATAGAGATGTTTGATTAAAGTGAACAAAACTTGTACTTAATTCTCATGATATTCGTAAAAGGAAACAACATTTGAAGAAATTAAGACAATTTTATTCAGAAGACAGCATCAATAATTTCATGGTAAAAAAAGAGCCTTCACTGGTAGATTCTTGGTGATAGTTTCCTTTCAAAATATTTTCAAATTGTCAAAGTATTTAATCAAAATTAATTTTGAATTAAAAAAAACAAATATTATTTTCAAGTATAAAAATCAAAATAAAGATTCATAAAAACCTAAATGTGTATCATTAAAAAAAGACATGTTGATTCACGGACCATCTCTGGCAATAGGTGCAATTATTGCAGCAGCTTCAATACTAGTTTCATTTTTTGCAGTTAATGCAATAAATGATGAGCCAGAACTAGTAATAGAACCTGCACCAAAAATTGAAGACACAATTTCACCAAACGTGATATCATCTACGTTTATGGCAAACAGTTCTCCCATACTTGGTGATCCAAATGCTCCAATCACTCTGATAGAATTTGGCGATTATCAATGTCATTTTTGTAACGTACATTTTCACAATACTGAACATAATTTACTGGTAAATTATATTCAAACCGGTAAAGTTAAGATGATCTTCAAAGACTTTACAATAATCGGGCCTGATTCGGTAAATGCAGCTCATGGAGCTCATTGTGCAGATGATCAAGAAAAGTTTTGGGAGTATCATGATATTTTATACAATAATTGGACTGGGGAAAATAACGGATGGGCATCTTCTGATAATCTGTTGAAATTTGCCCAAGAAATTGGATTAGATGTGGATAAATGGTCAGAGTGCATGATTGATGCCAAACATTCTCAAATAATTACAGATAGTAGTAAGGATGCAAGAGACTTGGGAATTACCGGAACTCCTGCATTTTTTGTCATTGGACCGGACAATAAGATAACAAAGATTTCAGGTGCAAAGCCCTATGAGCACTTTGAGGAGATATTTGATTTGGAATTAGAAAAAGTATCTTAATTAGAAAAATACGATCTTTTCAATTTTAAAAATTTTCTAATAATAGGTTCAAAAAAATCAATTTTTGATCGGTCAAAATCAATACACCTTTTTAAATAATTAGGCACAAAATTGGTATTTTGATAAATTACAGAGCTAAATTTCATCATAGTTAATCCTTATATGAAGAATCAAGGAGGCAAGCTTATGGCAGCAGGGGTGGACGATATTGCAATTTACATACCCAGGCTTTACGTAGACGCTGCAGACTTTGCAGAAGCCAGAGGACTTGATCCTGCTAAACTTCAAAAAGGACTGGGAGTTTCAAAAATGGCAATAGTTGATGCTAATCAGGATCCTGCCTGTCTTGCAGCAAATGCATGTCTTACCATCATGCAAAATAACAAATTATCACCTGAAGATATTGGCAGACTTTATGTTTCAACAGAATCATCTTTTGATGAATCAAAGGCAATGAACTCTTATGTTATTGGAATGCTTGAGCAAGTTTATGGACAAGGAGCTTTTGAGCATTGTGGTGGTGTTGAAACAAAGTTTGCCTGTGTTAGTGGATCTTATGCGTTGTATGATAACACAAACTGGATTAGAGCAGGAGAGGCTGAAGGAAAAGCAGCCCTTGTTGTAGTTTCAGACATTGCAAAATATGATATGGGAAGTAGTGGTGAGATGACCCAAGGCGCAGGGGCAATTGCAATGTTACTTAATGATAAACCAAGACTTTTGGCCTTTGACCCAAGAGTTACTGCAACTTCTATTAAAGATGAATATGACTTTTACAGGCCATTTGGAAAAGAAACACCAATTGTTCATGGCCAATACTCTAATCTTCTTTACATGATTCAGGTAAGAAAGGCATTAGAGATTTTTAAGAAAAAAGCAATTTCATCAGGACTGATTAAACTAGAATCAGGTGAGACAATTTTAGACCATATGGACTACATTAACATGCACTTGCCTTATAGCAATATGGGCAAAAAGGCGCTAGCATATTTAGTAAGGCATGAGTGGCGTCAGCTTCCAAGATGGAAAAAAATAGTCCAAGAGATAGGATTAGAAGAGCCGGTTCCAAAAGATCCTAGGGGAACCATTGAATCAGTTCTAAGTGATCACGAATACATGGCAAAAGACCACGAGTTTACAAAATTATTTACAAAGACTGAAGAGTTTCAAGAAGTATATGATGCAAAGCTTGCAAGCTCTCTTGTTGCCTCAAAAATGATAGGAAATTTGTATACAGCATCTCTTTACCTTGGATTTAGAAGCAGTTTAGAATTTGAGTATCAAAAAGGAGTTAACCTAAATGGTAAGCGTATTGGTTTTGGATCTTATGGTAGTGGTGCTAGTGCGATGGTGTTTAGCGGTGTAATTCAACCTGAGTATGAAGAAATCGTAAAGACAATGAATTTGGAGGCAGAGTTAGGGCCTAGAAGGAAATTGACTCTAGATGAATATGAGAAAATCCATGAAAGCAAACTAGAACCAGAAGAATCCATGTTAAAGCCAAGACATGAATTCATACTAGTTGATGTCAACAAAACTAAAGAGTCCAGAGGCGAAAGACGATACGTCTTCAACGAGTAATTCATGCAAGAAGAAATTAATCCCATCAAAGAATATCTGTTTAACTATATAAAAAATTCTGAAAAAAGATTCGCAGATTTGTTTTCTCAAACAAAGATGGATGAGATAATCAATGATATTTTGGAAAACTGTTACTATAAAGTTGCATTAATGGATAATAAAGAAGAGAGTCTTGGAGTTTTAGCCACCGGAATTTTACATTATATGCTAACAAATGCTGGTTTGAGCAGTCAAAGAAAAGTAGAGTATCAGGGAGTTAAAATAGATATTGTGATTCCCGACTTGAAAACCCTGGAAAGAGACTCAAATAAAACTTTGATTATATGCATACCAAAGACATTAAATAAAAAAATTATTAAAGAAAGGATAGTACAAATACAAAAGATCCAGCCGGAAAAAAAAAATATTTGGTTTGTTTTAACTCTAGATTTAGGTTTTGAAAAAACATATGTTATTCAAAAAGAAAATACCTTTTCAAATATTATTTTTGATATAGCAAAATTTGTAAATGTTCAAGGACATAACAAATTCAAAATTTTACGGGTTTAGTTTTTTTATTTTAACAAAAAATCCATATCGATATTTTTCTTGAAATTTCTATAAAGTGAATCATCTCCAAGATTTTTGATAAATGGAATTGAGCCCAAAATTGGAACACCCGTCAAGTCTTCCAAGTCTCGTTTGAGAGTGGTTACAGAATATCCACCAGAATCAAAATTATTAATGATAATTCCTTTTATTGGGATTTTATATTTTTCACACATTTTGCAAGTCATTATTGTATGATTG
>JAOTYR010000121.1 GCA_029861785.1 Candidatus Nitrosopumilus sp. | reverse complement strand
AATTCTCTCCAATTGAAGGAGGGGCATCAACTGCGATAACTCCTTGACCAGTTGTTAGAAACATTGTATTATATGCACCATCAGTAACCCAATACAACCCATCTCTAATTTCTTCAACCAAGTATCCCTTTGTAAAATCAATTTGAGGCCCCATGGCAGTTTCTGGAAGAGGAGCTGCTGTTCTCATTTTTTCAGGATGAACATTAAACATTGAGGCTAAAACTTGTAAATTATCAGAATCATCAAGAATAGTTCCCCATCCACGTTCAATCAGGGATGCTGCAGTAGATGCAGTTACACAAGCAATTTTGCCTTTGTTACTTTCTATCCAAACTTTGTCTATACAAATTTGATCATGTTCAGCTGCAAAAACATCTGGAGGAAGAGTTGTTAATGTAAAAATTAAGATACTCAAGATAGAAAAGAGTAGAATTTTCATAATTTTAGAAAATATTTCTACCTATTAAATCAGGCAGTAACAAAATGGTAAATGGATAAAGAATTTACTTCTAATTTGGAGACATAAAATTAGTTTGAAGAAATTCTTCAATCTTTTTGTCAGATTTTGTTTTTCTAGCTTGTTGAATCATTTTGGAATTTTCACCTGCTATATATCGAGTTTCAGAATCTTATTTGGAAATAAAAAATTTACAAAGTCTGAACTTGTAAAAATTCGAACTATTTTTGTATATAATTTTGAATGCATAAATAGAAAATTAATTAAAATTGGATCTTAAGATCAACAACGATAAGTTGTTTGGTGACAGTTCCAATATTTTTAGTTTGAAAAAATAGTATTTAGATCCTACTGATCATTCCTACTATTCTCTTTTAAGTGGAATTTCTCAAATGAATATGGTTTTCTACAAAAGTCACCTACTAGTTTACCATCGTCCAAAGACTGGGCAATTTGGCCCAATCTTTTATCATTTCAATTCTTAGAGATTCAACTCAAAAATAATAACATATGAAATTAATATATAGACTATTGGGATTTGCGCTTATCTATTTAAGGAATTCATAGACTTGGAAATGTCATATTTTCTAAAAATAATCAAGTTGTAATATTTTATAAAAATAAGTAAAAATGATTACATATTCTTTTTCGCACTAGCTAACGCTTTTGCTAATGCAATAATCAAAATTACCGCTACAATAGTAACAACAATAGCATAAATCAGCATTGGTACAATAGTGTCTGCTTCTCCAAAAATCTCTTTAAAGATTGCAATTATTGCACCGTTCCATGCCAAAGCCGCAACTAGACCAAAGGCAGTTGTAAGTAATACTCCCATTTTATCTAGCGCTACTATTTTTAGTGGTTCTTCTTTTGTTTCATCAACCATGATAGCTAAGACCTAATTAATTCATAATTAAACTATTTGAAAATTAGATCAACCTAATAAAATGATAAATTTTTTAACTACAAAAATCAGTTTGTGCAGAGAAGAAAATTTATAGAAATTTGATTGATTTTTACATCGAGTTCTGTAACACGAAGATGAAGAATTTGTACACTGTAATTGTCAGAAAATTTAGTTTTACTAAGTAAGTTTCTAATAGCAATAGTATGAATTATATTTTTTATCAATAACAACAAAAAAATAATTTAAACTATTTTTTCAAAAAAATTTTTTTAAATTTTGACACAAGATAAATCATTAAGAATATTGAAATTGATCAGTCAACATCTTCTTTTATCTCTAAGAAAATCATAAGTTTACTAGTACTATCCGGAACTATTTGCCAATGTATCACATTACCATCTTGAAAATATGCATCAACAATTTTTCTTTCCTTGTGAAAATAATGTCCAACTATGTGAGATTTCAATAAATCAATTCAACGGTAAGATATATTTTACATTTTCCTGTTACAAATAATCATTAATTCAACTAATGTAATGAAATTTCATGTTAAATTGAATTCTTTAGCAATTTTTTGTATGGTTCCATCACTTAATCCTTCAGCTCACGGATAAATAGCTAATTGATTCCATTCAAATGTCTTATCTGTAAAAACATCAACTACATAAAATTGGAATTCCAAGATTGAATAACTACCAAAATTTGATAAAATTGTTTATTGTTATTTAGAAGAAAATAGAGCAATTATTGTTCAAGTAACTGTATTAAAAAATGAAATAAAATCTAAGGCTTTGCAAGATAGTAATAGTTGATTGGATCATGAGGCAGTTCCTTTACTTCAACACTGGAAAACCCAGATTCTTTTAGCATCTGGATTGCAAGTTCCTCGCCCCACATCGCACCCAATCCTTTACCTTCTTGTGCCAATGAAACAGTCATACAATGAAGACATGAAACTGTGTAAAGGTATGGTGCCAATGAATGGTTCATGTTGTTTTCAAGTTTTGATGATGCTCGAATATCTTGCATCAAAAATATTCCATCAGTCTTTAACGATTTTCTAATATTTGCAAGTACTTTGTCAGGTTCGGCCTGATCATGAATTGAATCAAATGCAGTAATCACATCAAAGAATTCATCCTTGCTAAACTTTGATGCATCTTGTTTCTCAAATGTAGAATTTGTCAGACCAAGATTTTTTGCTTCATTTGTTGCATTTTCAATTGCTTCAGATGAAAAATCATAGCCTGTAAAACTAGAATTAGGGTAGGTTTTGGCCATCAGATTAATTGCTCTTCCACTTCCACATCCAACATCAAGTATTTTGATACCAGAATTTAGATTCTCTGAGATTTGAGGAATTATTGGAGGGATATTTTCAACTAAAGATCCCAGAACAGTTTGGCTGCTTTCTTCTGCCATAACAGTATGAAATCTTTTGAATAATTCATAGGGAACACCGCCACCCTTTTCAAAACAACCAACAATATGATCTTC
>JAOTYR010000043.1 GCA_029861785.1 Candidatus Nitrosopumilus sp. | reverse complement strand
GATTTTTCCCATCTAAGTGAAATTCATCTGGATGATTCTAAATTTTCTAGCTTTAATGATTTGCCTCCATATGATCTAAAAGATGTGAAAACCACTATAGAGCTTGAAGAATTAAAATTCATTAGCATTACAGACTATGATTACGAGATCAAAAGCCCAAAAATTAGCGTCTTTGGCGATACTGCAGTAGTCGCTTTTGAATTAACACAAAAAGGAATGCTAGTTGATACCAAGGCATACACAGGTGAGCACATGTCAATTGACGGACGTGCAACATTTGTTTTGGTAAAACACCCAACATGGAAAATAGTTCACATCCACCTCTCAAAGATTAGAGGGTAATTACTTTTTTTGCTGTTGGTTTTGATTAGGTTTTCTGGGTTTGTCTTGGTTCGCTTTGTTTGATTTGTTTTGATTGGGGCTTTTTGGTTTGTTGGGGTTGTTGTTTGATTTGTTTATTTTACATAGTTGTTGATAGAGTTTGAATGCTTGATCTACAGTAGCGTTTTGGTGTACAATTGATCGAACAGCACGAATCATTGGAACAGGATTTTCTGATTGCCAAATGTTTCTTCCCATATCAACACCGACAGCACCTGCTTTTATGGCATTGTATGTTAACTGCATAGCATCACGCTCTGGAATTTTTTTTCCTCCTGCAACAATTATTGGAACAGGGCATGCTTCTACTACTTTTTTGAAATTATCACAATAATACGTCTTGACAATATGAGATCCTTGTTCAGCTGCTATTCTGCATGCAAGGGATAGATATCTTGCATCTTTACCAAGATCTTTTCCAACTGCAGTGACTGCCAAAACAGGAATACCGTATTCTTCGGCCTCACTTACCAGTTTTCCTAGATTTACAATGGTTTGATTCTCGTATTTTGAGCCTACAAACATGGACATTGCAACTGCACTTACGTTTAATCGAATTGCTTCTTTCATTGTAACTGTAATTTGTTCTTGAGATAGGTCCTCACCAATTATGCTTGCACCACCTGAGACACGTAATACCATAGGTATTGTTGTGTTAGGATCAACTGAGGTTCGCTGAACGCCTCGTGTGAGCATCAAAGAATCACAATATTTTAACAATGGTGCAATAGTTTTTTTAGCATTTTCTAATTTTTCAGTAGGACCCAAGAAATAACCATGATCAACTGCCAACATTAGGGCGCGATTATTCTGAGGTTTGATTATTTTTGCTAGTCTGTTTTTTAATCCCCAGTCCATATCTCTTCGAATTTGAAAGAAAAAATGTACCTTTCTTAAGCCTTTCTTATTTTGTAATTATTATTTTCATGGCATTTTCACCACTTCTTGCATGATCAAATGCTTTTTGAGAATCCAAAAAAGGATAAGTGTGAGTAACAAGTTTTTTCACATCAATTTCTGAGGAATCTATTAGTCGAAGCGCCTCTTTTGTGTCATTGTCAGATGCTGCATAACTGGTAACCAAGGTAATTTCTTTAGAATAGATTTTACTCATATCCAAACCAATTTTGGCACCCTTTGATGGAACGCCAAACATCATAATTGCCCCACCTTTTCTAGTAATTTCAATTGCATCTTCAAGTGCCGTTAAGCTGCTTGTTGCAACTATTGCCACATCCACACCTCGTTGTTCAGTTTGAGAAAATATTTTCTCTATTTTTTTTTCATCCGTTGAATTAATCGTATCAGAGACGTTGAACTTTTTTGCAAAATCTAATCTGAAGTCATTAACATCAAAGCAGAAAATCTTTGAGAATTTTTTTGCTTGTGCAGTCATCACATGCATCATTCCCGTAGGACCAACCCCAAAAATTGCAACTGAATCACCTTCCTGATAATCATATTTTTCCCAAGCTCGAACACAACATGCCAATGGTTCAATCATTGCAGCCTCTTCAAAGGTCATAGAATCTGGAAGCTTCAAAACACCTCCATGAGAAACATTCCATTCTGGCACTACATATTCTTCAGATAAACCACATGGGGAAAGATTTGTTTCATAGTATTTTTTACACATAGTTTCGTTACCATGTTTACAATAATGACACGAATAACATGGAACATGGTGATGAGTAAAAACTCTATCTCCATTTTTTAGGTCAGTGACATTTGAACCAACTTCTAAAACAATTCCTGCAGGTTCATGTCCAAGTTTCATAGAAGGTTGTCCGTAAGAGCCAAATACTTTTTCTAAATCAGAGCCGCAAATTCCACACGCATGCATCTGCACCAAAATAGCACCAGGGCCTAAAGTGGGCTTCTCTGTGTCTTCTACTGAAATTTTAGATGTCTCTCGTACATATGCCGTTTTCATATCAGAATTTTAGAATACTGAATATAAGTAGATTAAAAATCTAAACACCGAGAATCTTTTTGAGCATTACTCTATAATCTACTTCAGTTTTCTTGCTTCCAGTTGCTGGGAGTGCAAATACTAATGTAGATTTTTCTGCTCTTAGTGTGGTCAACTCATCATTGATTGATTCAGAAATATCATCACTAACTAAAACTAGCCCTACATCAGAATCATCAGTTAATTTTTTAATTTCATCTAGTGCATGTTCAGGAGTTGGAGATACAATTCCAGGTATTCCTGCTAACTGAAAGCTTGTAACAAATGATTTACTGCCGACAGTGAATATTTTCACAGATCAAAATTTTGTTCCTTCCAATTTAACCCTTTTTGGAAGGTATGAGATCAGGAAAGATTGATTTAGCTTGGAGCATTACTGTGATTATGGCTGAGATTAACGCTCAAAAAAACATCTATCTATTCACTCACGGTAGAATGGATTTGCAAGAGAAAGCAGAAAATGCCCTAATTGCAAAAGGATTTTCAAAGGAGAAAATCGTTATGGCTATGCCAAACAAAGTAGGCGAAGTAGGTGACTACATGGCAATGTTGTGGAGACCTCCAACTCCAGACCAAATAAAAATTCAGGAAATTACCAAAGTTGTAGAGGTAGAACCTGAAGGAATGATTGGTCTTTGGAAAGGAGTCTCAAAAGATGATATTGAAGATATTCCTCTATAGGGCAGAATCAACTAAATCCAGCACCAAACTGATCACCTTTTTGGATAGGATCGCTACCTTCAGAATTTTTTAATTTTAGATAAAGTAGTGCCTCATAAACTAATTTCAACGCATTATCTTCACTCATATTACAATCAGTCATTATATGATCACGGTATTTTTGTAATTTTTGGGGGTCTTGTTCATCCATTGAAACCCCATCAGTCGTTAGCAGATTTGCCATTTTTTCTATTTGAGAGTTGTATTGTTCTTCATCCATTATTTTTTAAATTTTTTTCTAGTTATTAACAAGTTCTAATAATCTCAATATTACAAATCTGAAATCAAACTAGCAAGAAAATCAACGTATTCTTCATCAGAAAAAACAATTTTTTCAAATTTATTTTCTTTTTTGGCTAAAAGTACTGATTCTAAATGATAACAGGATTTCTTGCCAGAGAGTTTTCCAAAATAATATCCAGGACACGAGCAAAATTCAGCGTCAGGATCCAACCAGTGCTCTTTACCTTTTCCAACAACTGTCCAAACAATTCTTTGACTTGGCTCAAAAACATGCAATTTGACTCTCCTCTCTGAGATAAGAGATTCTACCTTATCCGGTCCTTTTTTCACAAGAATTTAATCCATAGTCTAGGGTATATCTTTGATGTTGCGGGAAAAAATAGTTCCAAAAAAACCTGCATTGATAATTGAAGGGCAGAAAAAATATTTGATTGTAACTGATTTACACATTGGATTTGAAAGCAATCTTACATCAAATGAAATTTTCATTGGAAAAAACACTGCAATAAATGAAACTATTAATGAATTGATAGAGTTAGTAAAGACAGAAAAACCAAATTCAGTTGTATTATTAGGTGATGTAAAATCAAGTATCAAAAATATCTCTAAAATAGAATGGAATGATGTACCCTTGTTTTTTGAAAAACTAAAGGAGTATTGCAATGTTATATTAATTCCAGGAAATCATGATGCAAATATCCAAAGACTCGTCCCTGATGATATTTCATTGATTAGCTCAACTGGAATGGTTGAGGAAAACATTCTGTTTACACATGGACACAAAATGCCTTCTGAGAATTTTGGCCATGTGAACCAAATCATAATGGGTCACCTTCATCCAGTGTTTTTTCAAGAAGAATCTATTGTTAATGGGCAAAAAGTATGGGTCTCAATGAGAGTAGAAAAAGAGCAAATTTTCCCAAGTGAGTCAGGAGAGCTAAAAATTACCATTGTCCCATCTTTTAACAAATATTTTTATGCCACCAACAAAAGAAAATATAAAAAATCAATTTCACCAATTATTGAAAAAATAAAAAAAGTGTCATCTGCAAGAATAGTTACCCTTGATGGAACAATTATTGGTGATGAAACTATGTTAGATCAAGTACTCTAATCAAACGAATCGTATGGCTCAATTGGTTCAATTGTTGTCTTGTTATTTTTCAGCCATTCCAGTGTTTTTACAAAAGAATCTGCAAGCTCTATCGTAGTCAATACAGGAACTCCTAATTCCAAAGACTTTCTTCTAATCTGATATTCATCATCCAGCATTCCAACATATTTTTCCAAAGTAGAAGTACTTGGAATGTTTATGATGAAGTTTATTTTTCGCTCATATAGCAAATCTGCAATGTTTGGTTTTCTTTCTGGTTCAGATATTTTATGAACCACCTCAATTTCACCAATCTTTTCTTCGAAAAATTCTGCAGTATGTTCTGTTGCAAATATCTTAAATCCTAGATTTTTCAAAAGAGCAATTGATTGGAGTAATTTTTCTTTATTTTGAGCACCTCCAACTGTAACAAGTGCAGCCCCTGTTTGTGGGAGATTATACCCCACAGAGGTAAGACCTTTGGATAATGCATCATAAAAGCTGCTTCCAAAGCACGCAGCCTCTCCTGTTGATTGCATTTCTACACCTAATGCAATATCAGCCCCTTCTAATTGCATAAAGGAGAACTGAGGAACTTTGATTCCATAGTTTTGGATCTTTTGCCACTTGTTTTTTGGAATTTCAGGTAAAGGTATCCCCAAAATTGCCTTTGATGCCAGGGAGATCAGATTAATCTTTACAAGTTTTGAGACAAAGGGCATTGAACGAGATGCCCTGATGTTGAGTTCTATTACATAGACATGATTGTCATTAACTAGGAATTGTAAATTAAATGGTCCTTTAACATTAAAGGTAGTTGCAATCTTTGTTGTGTATTCTGTAATTGTTTCAATAGTTTTATTGTTTAGTCTCCAAGGTGGAATAACCATCATTGCATCTCCAGAGTGAACCCCTGCACTATCGATATGTTCTACTATTGCACCAATTATGACTTCTTTGCCGTTACTGATTCCATCAACATCTACCTCTAAAGAATTTAGCATAAACTTGGAAATTACAACGGGATGATCAGGAGAAACATCTGTTGCTTCTTTGACATATGTTTTTAATTCTTCTTTTGACCACACCACCTTCATGGCAGCGCCGGATAACACATACGAAGGCCTAACAATTACAGGAAATTCTACTTCCTGCGCAAAGTTTCTTGCCTCGTTAAGATTAGAAAAGGCTTGCCACCGTGGTTGTTGGATATGAAGTTTGTCTAATTCTGCACTAAACTTTGAACGATCTTCAGCTCTATCTACATCCTGAGCGCTAGTTCCCAAAATCTTTACATCGTGTTTAGCCAAACCAGGGGTAAGATTATTTGCCGTCTGCCCGCCAACACATGTAATCACCCCTTTGGGATTTTCGAATTCTGTAATATCTAAAATCCTTTCTTGAGTTAGCTCCTCAAAATACAACCTAGTACAAATATCATAATCAGTTGAAACAGTTTCAGGATTACAATTTACAACTGAAATATTTTTCTCTCCATTTTCTTGTAGGCCCCAAACCATATTGACAGTACCCCAATCAAATTCTACACTACTTCCAATTCTATAAGGTCCTGCACCAATTACGACTATTCCTTTTTCCTCAGGATTAATTTCAACATCATGGGAATTACCTCCATATGTCAAATAGAGATAGTTGGTCACTGCAGGCCATTCTGCAGCCAAAGTATCAATCTGCTTTACAGAGGGTAATACACCATATTCTTTGCGTAATTTGCGTATTTCATCAGGATTTTTGTCCTTTGCACGCCCAATTTGCTTGTCTGAAAAACCCGATTTTTTAGCCTCTAAAAGCAAAGATTTTTCAAGTTCTTCTTTTGTTATCTTTTCTTCTATATTGATGATATTTTTGATTTTTTCAATAAACCAAGGATCTATTGCAGAAAGATTGTTGATTCTCTCCACAGGGAAACCAGTTTTGAGAGCCGCGGCAACATAATACAAAATTTGATCATCTGGATGAGATAGTTTATTTTCTAACTCTTCTTCACTCAAAGTTTTTCCATTTGTTCTGTTTAAAACAAGACCATCATTTCCAATGTCCAACATGCGAATTGATTTTTGAAAGGATTCTTCAAAGGTCCTTCCCACTGCCATTACTTCTCCAACTGATTTCATCGTAGGTCCTAGTTTTCTATTTACTAGTTCAAACTTGGAAAAGTCCCATCTTGGATGTTTGCATACAATATAATCAAGAGATGGCTCAAAGCACGCAGTAGTACTTTTTGTAATTCTGTTAACAAGCTCTGATAGATTATATCCTAAACCAATTTTTGCGGACATGTATGCAAGAGGATATCCTGTTGCTTTACTTGCAAGTGCAGAGGATCTTGACAATCGCGGATTGATTTCAATTGCAGCATATCTATCAGAATTTGGTTCTAGGGCATATTGGATATTGCATTCTCCTACAATCCCAACATGTTTTGTAGCTCGTAAGGCTGCTGTGCGTAGCATATGGTATTCATGGTTGTCAATTGTTTGGGAGGGTGCAACTACAATATTATCACCAGTATGGACTTTCATTGCAAGAACATTTTCCATATTACAAACTATGACATTGTTTCCATCATAGTCTTGCATTACCTCATATTCAATTTGCTTCCAATGACCAATGTATTCCTCAATCAGTACTTGACCTACAAGACTTGCCTTTAATCCTCGTTCTACAATTTCATGTAGTTCAATCTCATTATATGCAACTCCTCCACCCCTTCCTCCTAGGGTATAGGCTACTCGGATTATTACAGGGTATTCGAGTTCTTGCGCAATTTTTTTTGCATCATCAAAGTTTGTAACAGTCTTGCTTTTCAGAACAGGAACATTGCATTGACTCATAGAATCCTTGAAAAGCTGTCTATCCTCTGTTCTCTGAATTCCTGGAATCTGCGTTCCTAGAACTTTAATCCCATATTTTTGTAAAATTCCAGCCTCATCTATCCTAACGCCGCAGTTAAGGGCAGTCTGACCCCCATATGCAAGCATAATCCCATCAGGTCGTTCTTTTTCGACAATAGATTCCACATACTCAGGAGTAACTGGAAGAAGATAGACCCTATCGGCAAATCTAGTATCTGTTTGAATTGTTGCAACATTTGGATTGATTAAGACACTTTTCAGTCCGTCTTCATGTATTGCTTTGAGGCATTGGCTTCCGGAGTAGTCAAATTGGCGGTCGTTTTTGGCGACTCTCGCCGGCTTCTCCGATTTTTATTGCCCCACTACCCAGTACAAGAATTTTTTTTATCGACTCATTTTTTGGCAGCTTTTTCCTCCCCCATAAGGTTATTGAGTTCATCAAAGATGAATTTACAATCATACGGACCAGGAGCAGCTTCTGGATGAAACTGAACTGCAATACAATTTTTTGTTTTGTGTTTAATTCCTTCGACCGTTTTATCATCTGCATTTTTAAACCATAAGTAAAATTCAGATTTGTTTAAAGAATCAGGATCAATTCCGTAACCATGATTCTGACTTGTAACATAGATTTGATTGTTTTCTAAATTTATGCAAGGTTTGTTTTGGCCTCTATGTCCGTACTTTAATTTGTAAGTATCAGTATTTCCTGCAAGGCCAATAATTTGAGCTCCCAAACAAATTCCTAATGTTGGAATATTATTTTCTAATAATTTTTTTACTGTATCTATAGTATCTGGGCAGTTTTGAGGGTCACCTGGCCCATTACTTATCACCACTCCTTTTGGGTGGTATGACAGAATTTTTTCAAATGAAGTATTCCAGGGTAATTTAACAACTTTGTAATCAAGATCTCGTAAGTTTCTAAGAATGGCATTTTTTGCTCCAGTGTCAATTACTACTACTACTTTTTCATTAGAGCCATATGCTTCTTCTTGTTTAGTTGAAACCAAATCCATAAATTTTTCAGAGTTGTAATTTGGTGCAGATGCTAATCGTTTTTTTATTTCATCAACATCAATTTCTTTATCAGATACTACCAAAGCTGCCATCATCACTCCTCCATCTCTTAGCTTTTTTGTTAATGCCCTAGTATCAATGCCAGAAATTCCTGGAATTTTTTCATTATACATCCACTCATCAAGAGTCATCAGGAGATTCCAATGACTAGCAGTAAGAGATAACTCATGAACAACCAATCCCCTGACTTGGATTTTTTCGGATTCAAAGAACTTTGAAATTCCATCTTTATCTTTTATCGAAGGGTCTGGAACCCCATAATTTCCAATCAGTGGATATGTAAGTGTCAAAATTTGGCCACAATAAGATGGATCGGTAAGTGTTTCTGGGTATCCTACCATACCAGTATTAAATACAATTTCGCCAAAAGCAGATGTAGAATAACCAAAACCCACACCATCAAGGACAGTGCCATCTTCAAAAATCAGCTTCCCAAATTTGTTTGCATGGCTTGATTTCTTAGTAGTTATTGTGACCCTCGTCAAATGTTTCTGATTCGGAATTTAAATTTTGTGAGAGATCATGTAAATTTAAAAAACTGATCGCAATTTATCGATGCAAAATAACAACAATAGTAACAGGATTTAAAAATTCATTTTTATGTAAAAAACGGAACCAATTTTGTCCATCAAAGTTATTTTAGAAGGGAAAATACGTTTTGCTTCATTAATTTAGAGTGCGCGGAACTCCTCACTCCATTTATGATATGCACGAACCATTTCAGTAGATACACTTGGTTTTCTTCTTGACATGATCGTTTTAAAATCTGCAGTGCTCAATGATCTTGGTTTTTGTGCAATTTCGCCTTCTATTGGTTCATGATAATCAGGCGAATCAAATAATTCATGAACTGTAGTTAGATGAGCTGCCTGACATACATCTTTAATATCACTTGCACTGTAACCATCAAACATTCTTGCCAGCTCTGTCGAACTTATTCTTGGCCCCATTGAAAGGTCAGCAGTATATTGTTTGAATAAGCTCTCTCTTGCTTCTTGAGTTGGAAGAGAGACATAGATTCTTTTTTGGAATCTCCTAAGAAAAGGCCAATCCAGGCTCCAAGGTTTATTGGTTGCACCAATTACATAGAGCATCAAATCTTTTCCTTTCCCATTTACTCCATCCATTTCAGTCAAAAATTGATTTTTAGTTCGGACTTCGCCTCCAACTTCACTATTTCTAGAACCTAGTAAAGAATCAACTTCATCAACAAATAAAATCACGGGTTTGCCTTCTTTTTCTGCATATTTTCTGGCCATCCTAAATAATTTTGAAACATTCTTTTCTGCCTCACCTAACCATTTGCTCATCATTGATGATGCATCAACATTGATAAAATAACCATCCATTTCACTTGCAGTAGCAGCTGCTAGCATGGTTTTTCCAGTTCCGGGTGGTCCATAAAGTAGCATTCCTTTAGGCCAACCAAGAGGAAACAAATCAGGTCTTTTAGTAGGATAAATAATAGATTCGCGTAATGCACTTTTTGCATCCTCCAAACCAATAACCTCAGTCCAACTCACATTTGGTTTTTCTTTCATTACTAGTTCTTCAAAATCATTTTCATCTTCTTGTCGTTCAACAGATTTTTTTTTTTCTTCATGAGAGACTCCAGGATCAACTGCAGGTTCTACCCCATGTGAGTCCTGTAATGCCTGTATCCTGTTATGATATGAGTTACATCTTTCTTTGTATAATGGATTTAGTTTGCTCGATGGATACAGTTGTAATAATTTCACCAGGGAATCAATTGCTTTTTGATAATTAGCAATGGCCATCCCTCTTGCCCCCTGAGAATCAAATTTGATTGCCTCAGAGGCATACTTGCTTGCATTATTTTCTAATTCTTGCGGTGCTAAACTCATCTAAATTACCTTGCATCCTTACCTGTAGAATTTTGTTGGTATTCTTGGGAGTTAATCTCTATCGCGAATTTGGTTAAATTATTTGAACTATTTTTAGAGTCCTCTCCAATAGTCTTAATGTCTGATTTTTCAAGATCATATTTTTCAGAAATATTTGTGTGTATTTCTTTAATTTTATTTATAGAGTCTTCAGAAGATATTATCAATTCGCATACCTCATCATCAACTTCTTCAATTGAGTCCGATGACTCACGTATTATAGAAACAAAATGCTCCAGAATTTCTTTGGTTTCTTTTTTGTCATTATATTTACAAAGCATAAAATCAGCAAGGCCTGCTATCTTGCTTAGATCCTGAAGTTCTTCTAAGGTTAATTTATCAATTTTAGAATCAGTTAATGAGTCTGATTGGGCAATTTTTTTGTCAATTTTTTTAGAAATACTTCGAACAAACTCTAGGTCTTTTGAAAAACGTCTACCAGATTTAAGAAAAGTCAAGTATCAGATCCTCAAAAAAAATCAAGATGAGGATACTGCTTACTTATTTTAGAGTCTACCATCAATTTTACTTCATCTAATAATAATGAGGACTGGGTATTTGACTGGCTAAAATCAAACTGAGCAGTAGTAAGTGTAGCAGAATCCAAAACAATACTTCCCATATGAACTGATAATTCACAAAGTTGCTGGCTTGACTGGGGGTGAATGTCAACAAGTTTTGCACT
>JAOTYR010000042.1 GCA_029861785.1 Candidatus Nitrosopumilus sp. | reverse complement strand
AGATTACGGAATAGATAATTTTACTATTACCACTGAAAACAGAACTTCCGAATATTATCCTGTAATCTATTTAGAGCCTCAAAATGATAGAAATAAACGTGCAATTGGATACGATACATATTCTGAAAAATTACGTAAGATTGCAATCGATAGCGCCATAGAATCTGGAAGGGGTACACTTTCCGGAAAAATTATTTTGGTACAAGAAATTGATGAAGATGTACAAAATGGTTTTTTATTGATGATGCCCGTATTTTCCAGTGGAAAAAATAGTCCGGAGGAAAATAATCCAATGTCTGTTATTGGAATGGTGAATGGAGTATTTAGAATAAATGATTTCGTAGAGGGCCTTTTTGGTAAACACCAATTTGAATATATTCACATGAGAATCTACGATCAAATAGAAATTCCAGAAAATCTTTTTTTTGATTCAAAAGAGTTTTATGAATATGAAACCAGAGAGGTTGATTTTTCAAGCAAACACAATTTAGAATTTGGCAGTAGAAGTTGGATTATAATTTATGAGGGGACAGCACCTCCATTAAACTCAGTTGAGAGGGTTGTTTCAATATTCCTCCCAATTGCTGGCTTTGGAATGAGTGGTTTATTGTTTTACGTATTCTATCTTGGAGATAAAAATTTGCAACTTATAAAAAATTCTTTAAAGAATGAAAAAATAACAACTGTTGGAAAATTATCAGCAAACTTGGCGCATGATCTTCGAAACCCTCTTTCAATAATTACTGGCTGTTTGTATCTATTATCTAGATACAGTGAAAATTCAGATGAAAAAAACAAAAACCTCATCTCCAAAAGTAACGTTGCAGTAAAAAAAATGAACGAACAGATCAATGATGTCTTGAATTTTGTTAGTTCAAGAAAGTTACAACTATCAGAGGTTTCCCTTAAAGAACTCATCAATAAACCCGGCATTTTGCCAGAAATTCCTGATAATATTAATCTAAATTTACCTCAAAATGATATTTTATTAAATTGCGATAAATTAAAAATTGAAGTTTTGATTAACAATATGATTATAAATTCAATCCAAGCCATTGGTGAGAAAACTGGCACAATAACGATAAGGTTAAGTGAGGATCAAAAAAATGCCGTTATTGAAGTAATAGATTCCGGGCCAGGTATCTCCAAAAACAATATGAAAGAAATTTTTGAGCCATTGTTTTCCACCAAATCTAAAGGGATCGGATTAGGTTTGGCCAGCTGTGAACATATTGTAAAATCTCACAGAGGCAAAATTATTGTTAAAAACAAGCCTACAAAATTTACAATCTTGATTCCCAAATAAAATCAATCATACCAACCATCTTGACTTTTTACCCATATCAAAAAATAGTTTCAAATCTAAATTATCTTTTCACCTTCATCACCTGAAGATATATCAATTGCACGTAATATGGGTTCGACCATAATTTTTCCTCGTCTTGAATTTTTCTTTATGATTTCAATTACTTTGTCTTCATTTTCTTTTGAAACAAATGCCTTGACAACATATTTTTGACTAAACTGTGGGGTAAATACAGCTCTTCCCTTTCCTGCATGAATTTCTGGTGGTGGAGTCTTTCCTCGACCTCTCTCTTTGCTAACGGTTAATCCTCCAATTCCGATTTTTTTGAGATTCTCACTGATAGCCATGACATCATTAAAACTAAGGGTAGCCGAAATTAGAATCATAATTTTCGGATTTAAGTCACCATTTTTATTTTTTGCATATTGAGGACATAATTTGAGGTAAAAAAGATCTTGGTTAATGGATAATTTTTAAATTTCAAAAAATAACTTCAATATTTATTGAATAATTTTTTTATTTTTCTTCAAATTTTGAAGAAATATCAGAAACAGTCTTATGAATTTGACCCAAATCATGAGGTTTAGTCATTGCAGTTTTCATTTGATCTATAGATAGAGAAAGAGGCTCCAAGAAGCCATCCACTCTGTGCCCAGAGATGATTTTTTTTAATATAGAATCTAGAGTTTTTGCCAAATTTCCGATGGATTCTTTTCCCATCATTGGAGCCAACCCCTTGATATTATGCATGTGTTTTTCAATTTTGTCAGAGTTTTTTGAGACATCATCATCATTTTGACAAGAATCTAAAATTATAGAAATACCAGATAATTCATCATTTATTTCCCCAGTTGCAACTTTTATGAATTCGTCAGACATGACTGTTCAAGAAATAACATCCCCTCTTTTTATACTTCATGCCTAGTTTTTCTAGGTGTGAAGATTGTAAGTAAATTGTATGTGTTAATTGGAATTTTAATCGTTGCTGCTGCTTTTAATTTATTTTTGCTTTATCAAGATGAAAAGTCAGGAATATTTGGTCCTGGTTCTGATCAACAAACAATAATTCAGGTTTTGTTGGCAGTAGACATTGCGACCTTTTTTTTGGTACCAGTGGTTATTCGACAATCGCTCTCGCCATTAGAGACGGTCAACAAAGCTCTATCCAGAGTAAAAGAGGGCATGTATGGGGAGAAAATAAAATATACTTCAGAAGATGAGATTGGGGAATTGGTTTCTTCATTTAATATAATGTCTGACACCATTAAAGAAAAAGAAGAACAAGCAAAAAAAACAGATATTGCAAAAGATGAGTTTTTGGCAATGATAACTCATGAACTTAAAACGCCACTAGTGCCCATTCAAGGGTATTCAGATATCTTACTCAACGAACATTTAGGAAAATTAACACCCGAACAAAAAAATAGGCTTTCCATAATCAAGTCAAGTTCTGAGACACTTTTGGGAATAATTTCAGATTTATTAGATGTGCAAAAATTAGACATTGGTCAGTTGCGTATGAAGAAAGATAATGCAGACATTAAGGAATCTATTGTCAAATCAATTAGTGCTCTTGCACCACAAGCTGAAAAAAAAGAGATCCATCTAACATCCAATGCAAAAAACTATGTACTTTATCATGATTCTGAACGAATTAAACAGGTATTAACAAATCTGATCAAAAATGCAATGATTGCAGTTGAACCAAAAAAAGGCAAGATCGAGATAGATATGGAGGAAACCCCATCAGAGATTCAGATTTCTGTAAAAGATAACGGAACTGGAATACCGCATGACAAGCAAAAAGACCTTTTCAAAAAATTCTATCAAGTAGACACTACTTTAACTAGAGAAAGGGGAGGAAGCGGACTAGGATTAGCAATATGTAAGGGAATTATAGAAAATCACGGTGGGAAGATATGCGTAGAGAGCGAGGAAGGAAAAGGGTCCAAATTTACCTTCACCATCCCAAAATTACCCTTAGAAATTACTTAAAGAAAACAAACTTTTAGAACTAAAATCTCTAACTCTGGTGAAAAAATGGAGTTTAAGGAACAAGTCATCATGGAAGATAATATTGAGGATCAAAAAAATAATGAATTTTACTCCAATTGTACTGCATATTTTGAATTCCTTCGTCACAAGAGCAAAACAGACTATGAGTTTGAAGATGAATATTATTTTACAATGCCTGCAATTTCAAGCAAGTAAACATACAAAAGATTTAGGAAGACCTGAATTCTTTAATGTGCATGGATTCAAATCTCTTAGAGTTTGCCGATAAAGCAGTTCAGTATGCCACAGACAATGATGTACAATACTGCGATGCTAGAGTCGATCAGCAGGCAACAAAATCAATTCTCATAGAAAACCATCAAGTTGAGCATGTCAGAGATAAATCCTATAAAGGAATTGGAATTAGAATTTTAAAAGATGGGGCATGGGGGTTTTATTCCATTTCAAACCCACAATCTCTTGAAAAAATTAAAGAGTCAATTGTAGAGACAATCAAAAATATCAATCATTATTCAACGAAAAAGAACAATCAAGCAAATTTATTTCCCGTATCTAGTAACAAAATAAAAAAAGATTATCAAGTATTAGAAAAACCGCAGTTAGAAGATTTAATTAATGTTGGATTAGATTGCAGTAAAATTATTTTAGAAAAAAAAAGAATCAAAAAAGCAACAGTAAATACATGGTACACAATAAATTCCAAATATTTTGTAAGCAGTGAGGACTCGAAGATTTTACAAAACTTTACAGATGTAGTAATTGACATGGCATCTATTGCGCATGAATCAGGATTAACACAATCAGTGAACATTTCAGAGGGCGGTAGGGGTGGAATGGAGCAAATTACTAAAAATAATAAAGCTGGGACCAGTGCAGATAAAATTTCAGAAAAAGCAACACAGCTTCTGAATGCTAAACCAGTAAAAGAAGAAAAAGCCACTGTTGTAATGAACCCAGATTTTGTATCTTTGTTGACTCATGAAATTTTAGGTCATCCTTCTGAGGCTGACAGAGTTCTTGGAAAGGAAATGGCCTGGGCAGGAGGAGCATGGTGGAAAAATAAACTAGGACAAAAAATTGGCTCAAAAAATCTAAATGTGTATGATGACCCTACCATCAAAGAAAGCCTAGGATGGTATTATTTTGATGATGAGGGAGTACCAACTCAGAAAACGACTTTGATTGAAGACGGGATTTTAAAAAATCATATGCAAAATAGAGAAACTTCTGCCATTTTTGATACACGGCCAACAGGGAATATGCGTGCCACAAACTATAGTTTCGTTCCTTTGATTAGGATGGCCTGCACCTGTATAGGAGCTGGAGATTGGAAAGTGGATGAAATGATTAAAGAGGTTAAAAACGGATATCTTATCTCAAATATGAAAATCCCTTCAATAGATATGAAAAGATACAACTGGAGTATTTCATGTCAATATGCTCACAAAATAAAAAACGGAGAAGTAACGGATTTGCTAAGAGATGTAATTGTAATGGGGACTGCACCTAAATTTTTTGATTCAATTGATGCTTGCGGGAATGATTTTACAGTAAGACCAATTACTAATTGTGGAAAGGGAGATCCAATGCAATCAATGATTATGGGTAATGGGGGCCCATCCATCAGAGGAGAAGCAACAGTAAAGAGCGTAAACTAGAGTATGGATTCCTATTTAGAAAATATAAGACAAGATGTGATTAATTGCACAAATTGCGATCTATGTAAAACAAGAACAAACTCGGTTCCAGGAAAAGGTAATTTCCATTCGGACGTAATTTTTGTAGGAGAAGCGCCTGGAAGAAATGAAGATTTACGGGGAGAGCCCTTTGTCGGAGTAGCTGGAAAAAAATTATCTCTTGCTCTAGAAAATATAGGAATCTCAAGAAACGAAGTATACATTACAAATACTGTAAAGTGCAGACCGCCAAATAACAGGGTTCCAACAAAAATAGAAAAAGAAACATGTAGGGAGTACCTCCAAAAAGAAATAGAGATAATTAAACCCAAAATCATTTGTATTTTAGGCAATACTGCCTTTGGATCAATTCTAGGTGGGACTGAGATTACAAAATTTCGTGGAAAGGTAGCTAAAAAAAATAATCAACTATATTTTATTACAATTCATCCCGCAGCAACTATTTACAATCAAGAACTAATCGAAGTTTTAAAAGAAGACATTAAAAAATTATTCGGATTGATCAGAGAATTAAAAAATGGCAAACAAGTATCAATAGATATTGAATTCTCTCCCTAGATCTTTTTATGCACGAGATACAATTAAGGTAGCCAAGGAACTTTTGGGAAAACAACTGGTAAGAAAAATAGGTAAATCAAGAATTTCAGGTATAATTACAGAAACTGAAGCTTATCGTCATAAAGATGATCCTGCAAGTCACGCATTTAGGAAAAAAACTGAAAGAACCAAAGCAATGTTTGAAGAGGTTGGACGAGCTTATGTGTATTTTACTTATGGAATGCATTTTTGTTTTAATGTTGTTGCAAAAGATCCTAAAGTTGATGCAGGAGCTGTTCTTATTCGTGCCATTCATCCAGAAAAGGGTATTGAAATTATGAAAAAAAATCGAGGTAAAAGTGATGAAAAAAGTCTCACAGACGGGCCTGCCAAATTAACTCAAGCATTAGATATTTCAAAAAAACAATATGGAATTGATCTGACTAGAAATTTGGAATTGTTTATTACAGATGGAATAGAAAAACCCCAAAAAATAATTGCATCTACCAGAATAGGAGTTAATACTGCCACAGATAATCTATGGAATTTTAAAATTTTTCTTAATATGTAATTTATTTTTTAAAAAGATAAAAATGAAAAAGAAAGTAGTGAGATTAGATTCAGAATGTATGATGAGATGTCAATCTACCATCACCATGAAGAATAAATTCAACGTTGATATAATTTTCCTCTGCATCATCAAAACATTCCCCTTCAGGGTCTAGGAGAAATGAAGTTGGTAGATTCAAATCATTACCGTGGTTGAGCCCAACGGATTTAGAAGTAAATACGATGGCATCATCATTGTTGTTATCAGTGATGACTAGCAAGTCTTGTGAATAGACCTTGTAATCTCCATTATACCAGGTTTTTAGATACGATGAACCAGTACTAGAAATATGGAAATTACTTGCAACCCCACAAACAGTTGCATCAACATCAAACTCATCATTGAAAGAAATTACAGTTTCTTCTTTTTGTAATGCAAAAGCTGGGATCAATGCCATGGATAGAGCCAAAGATGCAGACATGATTGCGATTAGAAAAGTTGTTCTGCTATTCATGGTTCTTGAATAAAAAAAATTTAATTTAAAATGTCCTGTTTGTCATTGTTGGATATGACATACTCTTAAAAAGAAACAATTTTTGCTTTGATCTTCAGTCTATTATGAATTTTTAGAAAAAATTAACTGTATTTTAACAAGATTTCTTGAATTAAATTATTTTTGGGGGTTTATCCATAATCTATTTTTTTATTCTAATGTTACCTCTCTTACTTTCAAGATAATGTCCAACCAAATTTGTTAAAGGGCTCTTCAATGACATATACATTTTGAATGTAGAACTTATGTTTTAACTCTGTCCATGCTTTTTTACAATTGGAATTTCCTTGTCAAAACTTTTGGTACTAAGTTGAAATAAGGGATTCAAGAATTTTTTTTTTCTTTGATTTTATGTAATTAAACCCAATTAGTTTTCATCATCATTATTATTTTCATCTAGTGTCCATGGTGCAAAACGCCCCATTATTCTTTGCCAATCTAATTTTAGCAGTAAAATTACAACCGACGTCATCATTGCAGCAAAGATAGCTATTCCAATGTAAATAGTAGACACATCTTCTACGTCCTCAAGTATAGGCTCTACCAAGGACAATCCCATATAATGAGAAATAAATACAATTGCATAACTTAAGACCAGTTTTCCTGTTAATGTTGCAATAAAAAATTTCTTAGGACTGTATTTTGCAAGACCTAATGGAACATAAATTAAATCATCAGGCATTGGCGTTGCCGCAGCAAAAAATGCAGCACCAGCACCATATCGTTTTACAAGGCGCTCAAAAGGGCGCATTCTTTTTCGAGATTTTTTTCCAATTATTCTTCTGCCTTCATAACTTACCGAAAATACAATAACTTTTGCGGCAGTGGCAGTAACTGCAGATATTATTGCCAAAAGATGCAAATCAAACTGATCACCAACTGACATTGTTGCAAGTAAAAGAAACGAGGGTAAAGGAACAAAAGGAATTAAAGAACCAAAAAAACTTACCAAAGTTAATCCGATGTAACCTACCTCAGGAGCAAACGGAAAAATGGCTGCAAAATCCACACTTCAATCAAGTGTGATGGATTATTTAATAAAATCGAACGGGTATTAAAAAATTCAAAAATTAAAGATAAAATCAGATATTAATAATAAAGAAAATTTACAGATTAATTTTTTAATTAAAATTAATGGAAAAAAGAGTTTTCAACATCATAATCATTAAAATACCTTATTTTTAGACAGAAAGCTGTTGGAAAGAAATGAATGCAATAAAATTTGTAATGACATTATCCTCATCAGTCCCTATATCAGGTTCGTAGGAGTGATCAGTGAAAGGGGGAATCTAATTTCCTATAAAAGAAGAGACCAATTAGATCCAATGCTAGATACGGAAAAAACAAAATATCAATTCTCACATATTGCAATTAAAACTGATCTCGAGAGCTTCTTTGATAAGAATTTAGGAGAAGTTGAATTTGTTTGGGAAGAAAGAAAAAAAGTTCAAATCATTTCATTTGCAATTGGAAAACTACGGGTATGGATATCAATTGATAAAAACGTAATTAGAACAGAAATTCTTAGGATTGTTGATTCGTGTCTACCTCTAGTAAGAAAATATTCTAATACCGATTAAAATCTTGAAATGCCCATACTGTGAAACTGATTTAGATTCGCTAAGCATGACAGACGGTCTTAAACATATTTTAGAGCATAAAAAGGAGAATCAGGATAAAGATTAGTTTTTTTAGAATAATGTACCTGGTCAAATTATGAGTGTAGAAGAGATACGAAAATTTATTGAAGAATTGAATCTACGAGTTTCAAATGACTACCAAAAAATGAATGCAATACAGCTAAGTGTAGAACTTAGGGCAACTATGGAATTTGAGCGAAATACTATTCAAAAAATTGAAGATTTTGAAAAAAATGGAATAGAGCAAGATCTAGTTAACTATGCCAAGATGGTTTGCAGAAATACTACTGGAAGGGAAATTACCCAGATTCAGGAATCCTATCTTAAAAAAATTGATGAGGAATTTCTAAATTCTAGTTAGATAATTTTTCATCTTCATATAACCAACACTGAACATAACCTGTTTTTGTTTCAAATTTGGGCGGAAGTTTTTTGCATTTTTCGATTGCAAGTGGACATCTTTCTATAAATCGACATTCTGTTGGCGGTTCTAACAGACTAGGAGGAATTCCTTTGATATATGTTGGAGCATCTCCTCTAAGAGTTGGAATAGATTTTAACAATCCTTGAGTGTATGGATGTTTTGGATTTTTGTAGATTTCAAACGAAGAACCAAACTCTACCATCTGTCCTCCATACATTATTCCAATTTTATCTGCAATTTCAGACAAGACTGCCAAATCGTGTGTGATTAGCATAAATGACATGCCATCTTTTTTTAGCTTTTTTAATAAGTTAACAATCTGAGCCTGAATAAGTACATCTAGAGCAGTTGTAGGTTCATCTGCTATCACAAATTTTGGTTTTAAGAGTAATGCCATTGCAATAACTACTCTTTGTTTCATCCCACCGCTGAGTTCATGTGGATATTTTTTCAAAACAATCTCATCAAGACTTACTGAATTAATTGCATCTTTTATTGTCTTATCAAAATTTCCTTGAAAATTGTGTTGCTTTAGTACTTCTTCAAATTGGTTCTTTACTGTAAATACAGGATCCAGGGAATTCATTGCTCCTTGAAAGATCATTGAAATTTTTTTCCATCTATATTTTGAATCAAAGTCAGGTTCTGAAAGTTCTAAAATAGATTCATCATCTAAAAAATTCTCTCCTTGTACTTTCCCACCTGAAAGCATTCGAATGATGGAAAGTCCTAACGTGCTTTTTCCACATGCACTTTCTCCGGCAATTCCAATTGACTCACCATCTTTCAAGACAAAGTCAACGTCTTCTACTGCATACACTGGACCCTTAATTGAAGAATATCGAGAAGATAGATCTTTTACAGATAACTTCATGGCTTTCTTTGATCGACCCTAGGATTTCAGTTTTTCATTAAAGGATATAAACAACTTTACTCGAGTGAATTAAGTCGGTACAAATGAAACTCCCAATATGTAATTTTGATGCAAAAAATTCCATCCTTTGTCCGCAATGTGAAAAAAAAGTAGATGAAGGCATACTATCACAAGCAGATGTTGATGGGTCCATCAAATTGGCTCAATTGGCAAAATCAAACCAAGAAATAGACAAATTTACATTATATTCTTGTAAGGAATTTGATGGGAATTTTGTTCTAGCATTTTCAAAAAATGATATAATGACCATAAGACAGAGTCGAGTTTTATACCGACTGATTCAGGATCAGTTCAAAGGAAAAATTTGGCTAGTTGAAGCTGAAGAAAATGATAAAAAATTCATAGAAGACATGTTTTTTCCCACTAAAATTTTGTCGATAAACTCTGTCTGGGCACCTGGTGGAATTCAAAAAACAAAGGCAGTAGTATCTGGAAAATGGACTCCTAGATTCCCGATAAACACTGAAACTGTAATTCAGATTGTCAAAAATGCCCGAAACCTTGACATTGAGATAGAATTTGAGAACAAACGAGTGTGATTTAATTGGGATTTGTAAAGACACATGATATTTCAGAGCTAAATGCAGAGTTAATTGGCAAGCAAGTTGTCTTGGGAGGCTGGATTGAGGATCTGCGAAAGTTAGGAAAAATGACCTTCATCACACTGCGAGATGTTTCTGGAATTTCACAAATTATTGTAAAAGGAGAGCTCAATGATAAGCTAGGTGAGATAAACAGACAAAGTGTAGTTAGCGTAAAGGGAGTGGTCCAAGAGACCAAAGCCCGTGATTTTGATTTTGAGATTAAAGCAGATGAGATTGATGTACTAGCTAAAGCAATTCATCCATTGCCTGTGGACCCAATAGGACGTGTTGAGAGCAACATTGACACCAGACTAAACCATCGAGCTTTGGATATGAGAAACCAAAAGACAGCTTCGATTTTCAAATTACGTCATCATGTTTTAGCTTCATTACGAAAAACACTAGCTGAGAAAAAATTCATAGAAATTACAACTCCAAAAATTATTGGTAGTGCATCCGAAGGAGGAGCTGATTTATTTTCATTAGATTACTTTGGAAAAACGGCATACTTGGCACAAAGCCCTCAACTGTACAAAGAGCAGATGACAATTGGTCTTGAGCGAGTATTTGAGATTTCAAACTTTTATCGGGCAGAAAAATCGCACACTGGCCGTCACCTAAGTGAGTTTACCTCTGTGGACATTGAAGCTGCCTTTATGGATTATAATGATGTGATGGATGTTTTAGAAGATTTGGTGATGGATGTTTACAAATTCACATCTGAGAACTGTAAAAAA
>JAOTYR010000120.1 GCA_029861785.1 Candidatus Nitrosopumilus sp. | reverse complement strand
ATGACTTTACCCATGAATGTACCGTACATGTCTTTGACGTTTTTACCGATTAAATCGATCTCGTCTTGGGGCATGATTAGAATTAAGACATTTGTATAACCTACAAAGTGTTAGAAAGGTTACCCGATTTGGTAAGATTTTTTTTACAAACTAAAAATCAGGCAGTATTTTAGAAATTTTAAAATTGAAAGTCAAAAAAAGAGTTCATGTGATTCAGAGAGAAGAATTAGATCAGATTTTGGCCTTTGTATCAAAACGATGGTATGATATTACAAAAGATCCAGATAACAAAGCTATGCAAACTTTGCCAAGTAATTTTTGGATGAACTCAATTGGCGGGAAGGCAGGTAAAGGAAGATGGGTGACAATGCTAATGTACACTGAAAATGAATCGGATGCCGAAGTATTCAAAGAGGTTCTTCTAAAATGGCAAGCAAAAGGAATGCAAGGAAACCAATCACCCGATCTAATTCAAATTGGGAAAAAGAAATAGACTATTAATATTTGACAAACTTGACATTCATGATGTCAGAATTTTCAAATTCAGAGAGAAAAATTTTATCTGATCATTTTTCAAATTCCAATGAAAGTGTATTTGCGATAATTACTCCAAAGCAAGTTGACCGTGGTGCTTTGATGTCACGATATAGTAGAACAGATAAGAGTATGAGACGAATATTTTTAGACGAATTTTTAAAAAATAAAAACAGAGGAGAAGAGTTTTACAATAAAGTGCTCTTAGAGTATGGCGATGACTCTGTTGCAGAATTGGGAGAAGCTCAAATTGCAATTGAAGGTCTATCAAATATAGCTGTTAAAAAAATTGAAGATAGAAGAATTGGTTTGTCATATTTAGAAAAATCTTCAAGATATGTTGCATGGAATAAAAAAATTAATGGTAACTATAGATTTTATCGAGAACCTGTGTTGATGAAATCAAAATTTGCTGATTTGTATTTAGACACATGCAATTTTTCCTTTGATGTTTATTCTAAAAATATTGAGCCCATGATAAATTATGTCCGAGAAAAATATCCCATAGAAAAATATTTTTTTAAAGACTCAAAAGATGGAAAAGAAAAATCCTTTTCTAAATTAAAAAAAGAAAATGACATTAAATCTGCAAATATGATTTACAGAGGATCAACTAAGGCCAAGGCCCTTGATATTCTGCGAGGATTATTGCCTTCAGCTACCATTACAAATGTAGGCATAACAGGAAATGGTCGTGCCTTTGAATATTTATTGACTGTACTTGCATCTTCTGACCTTAAAGAAGAACAAGATTTAGGCTCAAAAATCAAAAAAGAGCTAAATACTACAATCAAATCTTTTGTCCGTAGGGCAGATGACAAATATGGAAAGGCATTTCAAGATTATTTGAAACAAATAAAAAAGATCTCAAAATCTATTGCAGCAAAAGAAATCAAACCCAAAAAAGTTTCAGGTGTAATGACAGCACTTGTTGATTGGGAGTCTGAAAAGAAATCAATTGATAAAATTGTAACCAGCATAATATATGAGCAATCTCCAAGCACATCTTATCAAAATATTTTACATCAAGTAAAAAATTTCTCAAAGGAAAAAAAAGTAAAAATAATAAATTCTTTTACCGATATAAGACACAATCGTCGACATAGACCTAGTAGAGCCTTTGAGAGCGTATACTATACTTTTGATTTATTGAATAATTTTGGAATGTTTAGAGACTTTCATAGACATCGAGTATTAACACTTGAACGGCAATTACTTACAACTGATCATGGATACAATACTCCAAATGAAATAAAAATTTTAGGAATAGAAAAAGAGTACAAAGTATGCATGGATAATACGAAAGTAACTTTTGATAAGATTAGAAAAAAATATCCAGAACAAGGACAATATGTTGTAAATTTTGCGTACAACTATCCATACTTTATGAAATTTAATCTAAGAGAAGCATGTCATTTAATCGAATTGCGAACAGTTCCTCAAGGACATATTGATTATAGAAGAGTTGCACAACAAATGTTCAAGGGGATCAGCAAAGTTCATCCAAATCTAAGTAAAATAATGAAATTTGTGGATCTTAAGGAATATGATTTGGAACGATTTGAATCTGAAAAAAGAACAGAAGAAAAACGAAAGAAATTAACAAAATAGAGAATATTCTAATAGGATTACAACCAAATCATCTTGTGGAAAACAAAGTTACCAAAAGCCCCCAAGAATGGAGAAATTCACTCACACCAGAGCAATATGAGATTTGCATCAACAAAGGGACCGAACCAGCATTTTCTGGAAAATATTATGATAATAAGGAAAAAGGAATTTACAAATGCGTATGCTGTGATGAACCATTATTTCATTCAGAAACAAAATTTGATTCTGGATCTGGGTGGCCAAGCTTTTGGAACCCAGTTTCGGATGGAAAAATTGAATATGTTTCAGACAAATCATTGGGGATGATTCGGACTGAAGTGAATTGTAAAAGGTGTGGTGCTCATTTAGGACATGTTTTTGATGACGGTCCAAAGCCTACCAACCTTAGATATTGTATAAATTCAATTTCATTGTCACTTGAAAAACAAGATTAGCCCATAATGAAAACATCTGAAAATAATGGGTTTCAAGAGGTATTCAAAAATTATTAATAAAACATAATGTACGGTAAGGAAATCAAAGATATGAATAAAATACACAGACAAGTCACAGTCAGAAGGAACGAAAAATATTGAGAATAATAATTTGCGGATTTGGAGTTGTAGGTCAAAGTCTAGTCAAACTTTTTAATTCACGATCAGATGATCTATATTCCAAATACGGATTAAAACCTCGAGTAGTCGGGGTATTTGACAGCAAAGGGAGTGCCATAGACTCTTCAGGGCTTGATCTTGTAAAACTTGTTGAGGCTAAAAAGAAATTTGGAACAATCAAAAATTATTCAAGTTCAAA
>JAOTYR010000119.1 GCA_029861785.1 Candidatus Nitrosopumilus sp. | reverse complement strand
GAGCAGTATTTGTTTTTTCAATAATATCAAAAATCATCTCATCTTTTCCAATGCCGATTTTCATTAAATCTGCATCTTCACTTGACATTCTATCTGAAATCGAGTCAATGCTTGTTGCCATTCCTCCAAAATAAGTTCCCATTGGGAAACACCCCGACGCCAAAGACTCTAAAAATACAAGAGGGCCTGCCTCCATCACCACAGATGGAAAAATTGCTAAATCACAGCAAGGGAAAAGATACCGCAGCTCTTCATGTTTGAGATATCCAGTGAAAATTATTTTTTTGCGGCGAATGTATTTGCTAGCAATATCAAAATAAGAATTTAATTCGTTTCTTTCTTCTAATTGCTTGTAAAAGGACAAGACTTCTTCAAAAGAATTTGTTTTGTCGGGATTGGCCTCAGTGAATTGTCCCCATGAAATTAATTTCTCAACTAGTTCTTTATCATTATTTTCAAGTGCCCATAAAAGAGATTCCATAATTTCACGTAATGGACCGTGTCCAACAATTATCAATCTTGTTTCAGGATGGCGATACATTATCCATGGAAGGGCAAACACGATTGATTGAATTCCTTTACTTGCTATCAGACGACCAACAAATAAAATTATTTTATCATTATTCCAATCAACTCTTTCTAGTTTTTCTTCAACATCAAAATCAGGGCGTTTATTTTCGTAATCAGTAATGGATGAAAGGATTTGATTAAATTCTTCATGTTGCAACTTTGAGGAGAGGTTTTTTTTCAAATAGGTATATTTTACATCATCTTTACCACGAGGGACGTTTTTTAGTTTTCTACACAGTTGTTTGATATTATTACTTCGTAATTCAGGAGGAATGGGTTTGAAAAGAGTTGTATTAACGCCCAAGTTTAGCCGGGTCATTTTTTGTTTGATATTAGGTATTGATTGAAAAATACTAGCCACTCGATTTTCCATCTCTTCACTAACTACAAAAATTTTGTCAGCAGATCCAAATGCTTGGTTGGCAAGATTTAGAAATCTTTTATCTTTTTTGACTGCATATTCAATTGCACTACCATGAGGCATTACTGCAAAAGGAACTGAGGTGATTTCTTTTACTTGTTTTGCAACAACAGACATTAACACTGCATGATTTGCATGTAGTGCTGTTATTCCATAATCTGAAATCACTTTTAGGACCACTTTTGTATTTATGGTAAGATAATCTTCAATCGCCGAATCAGATAGATCGATCATCGGGATAACATTAGAGAATTCTTCATATTTGTCCCAAACATAAACTGGTAATATTTTTCCTAGCATTGGTTTATGCATAATGCACTTACCCGTATATGGAACATTGCGTTCTAGAGTTGTGCTTACCGAATTATCATAATAACAGTGGCATTCTGCAATAAAATCAAAGTTCTCAGGATGATTTTCCTGGCAAACAAGGTGAACTGTTTCGCCGTTTTCACATAATGACTTTACAATTGATCTAGTCCAAATGTTGCTTCCCGATCCTTCTAACAAATATCCGTGAAGTATTCCAATCAATTTTTTTATTATGTAATACATGATTAAATTCATTTATCAAAAATTCAAAATTAAGGTAATGTTTAGATAGAATGGTTAAAACAAATTAGTTTGAAACGAGAGAGTTTGAATCTTGCAGAATTATGTCATGGCCAGATAGAGAAATAATATCCATATTGTGTCTATTATTTATCCAAAAAATAGATTTTAAATGTAGTATTTAACAAAAGATAGCACAGATTTTATTGATTTTTACAAAATTTTTCATATTCCTTAGTGCATTTTGCAAAGGCTTCTTCAGCTGTTGTTTCTCCTTCTTGTCTTAGTTTTTTGAGAGTTTCTGGAGAAAAATCAAATGCTTTGGCAAAAATCGTGTCGCCAGATTTTTCTTTTCTCTCAACATAAACTGCTCTTCTAATCTTAAATCTACCTTTCAGCAAAGTATGTTTTTGGTTGGATATATCATCTTTTTTGGTGGCATAATTGCTATTTTTTTCAAGGATGTCATTTACCGCCTCAAGGTCTTGTTTTTCAGCTATAGGAATCAATTTCTGCAACAAATCAATGTATTCACTTCGCATTTTGTCTATCTTAACTTGGAATTTTGTACGATCATGAAATGTGATATCAATCTGTCTGTCTTGAATAGAATCAGGAGATATTGGCACTCCATGCTCTATTGAAGGATAAAGATTAACGATAAAAATTTCAAGATCTGGAATGTTATGTTCATCCTTTTCTTTCCAATACTGTCTATGTGCCCGCATTACTTGTCTTAGTGGGGTATTTGCCAAAAATGCTCCATCCCAAAAGGTTCTTTTTTCAATTTTATTTTCTTTCAAATTTGTTACAGAAAATTTAGGATATTCATATCTAATTGGAGTAGCCATGCTAGCTTCGATGTGTTTCATTTCAATGCCGTCATAATCAATTCTAAATTTTGAATTGCCTTTGGAGTCCAAACCATATTCAGCATACCAAGAATATTCTTCAGTTTTTTCATCATTCCAATATTTTTTCTTTGCAAAACTATCAAAAACAACAGGAGTTGTAATATCTTCCACATCTACTGAAATGATCAACAATCTTGGATCCACTTCTTCCTTAGCTTTGTCAGTTTTGATTTTTAATTGAGAACTACAAAATTTTTTCATAGTCTCTACAAGTGGAGTATTGTCAAATCTGGCAAAAACATGGGTAAAATAAAATGGGTCCAAAAATTTCATGTCAGGTTGAATTATTGCCGGACTTAGAACACCAGGAGAGCCCAAAAAAACGGAGAACAAATAAGAGTAATATTTTCGTGCCAATTCATTTGAGGCTGGAACCCCCCATGTATCTGGAAATAAACCAAAATACCATTTTTCAAGAAATGGAGAATTTGTTACAAATTCTTTCGCCCTTTTCTTATTTGGAGTAAAGGGAGAATTAAACAAT
>JAOTYR010000004.1 GCA_029861785.1 Candidatus Nitrosopumilus sp. | reverse complement strand
AATTGATGCACCAGCTTGTGTGACATCTTCTGGTTTAGTTGCAACAAAACCAATAGTTATTGTTGCAGGATTGCCAAACTTGTTCACTTTAGGTGATTTGGCTCCAGTTCAAACAGGACCAGCTGGCTTACTTCCAATACAGACACCAGTTAGTCCTGATGGACGCTATGTAGTTACAGCAACTCTGTTACCTTCTGTTACAATCATTGATACCACTATTGATGAGATGGTTCTTAGTCTTGCATGTGATGCAGGATGTCATGGAGTCAATTTTGGTGCAAATGTTAATGGAGGTTACAACGCATATGTCTCTAGCAAATTCTCAAACGCTCTAATAGTTTTTGATCCAGCAGAGGCAATTGCAGCAGACAATGGGGATGGAATTCTTTCATCAACAGAAGCTGCAGGTGTTGTAGGGAGAGTATTGATTGCAACAAACAATGCAAATTCTGATGCAATTATTGATGATTCAGTTACTGCACTTGACGGAATGGGAGGTCAAGGAGTTTTGGCAATTCCAAATCCATATGATGGATGGATAGAGCTAACTGCTTCTTCTGATGAATTAACTCCAGAGGTTCAAGTGTGGGTCGATGAAATGAAATCAAATGGACAAGACGATCCATTCACACCTTAATCCTTTTTTCTTTTTTTGTTTTTAATTTGATTTTCACGCCTATCTGCGTCCATTTTTATCCCCAATTTGGTAGGTGAATCCCCGTGATGTATAACTTGAAACTTTTTTTGTTCTCGAAAATGGTTCAAGGCTATATAGATTCAGACAGTTAGAAATTTTTTTCTAATTTTTGATAACTTATTGGTCTCTTGCAAAAGATGTTTAATTACTTTAAGATCAACATCCTCTAGTCGTCTAAACCTTATGCAGCTTTTTCCGATATTGGCTTTTGGTAAATCTTTTTTGTGTTTTTCTGCAACGTATTGTTTTCCATCAGACATACAAGCATAAAGAGAAATGTAATTTTTTTGATTTGCCAATCCAATAACCATCCATTCACCCTCTCGACCTGAAGAATATTTGTAATGATAAGTACCGTATCCCAAGATTCCAAATTTCATATGAGGTTTTAGATTGGGAACTGTTTTCTGAATAAAGCTATGTAATTTTTTTATTTCGTTTCTTCTTGGTTCTTCTATCGAATTAATATATTCTATAGGTGTTTTTGCAGTACTCTTCAATTCTGTTAGATAATTAATATTTCACAATATTATCTGTTATCAATAATTTTAGAAACACAAGAAAAATTTAAAGAAATTATCGATATTCCTAAAAATACCCAAAATTATTTTTTGGAAAGGATACAATCGAAAAAAGTTATATTTATTAAAAATCTCTCCTGATAACATGAAAAACATTTTTTTCTTTATGATCATTACCTTTTTTGCAGTTGGTATAATTTCTTCACCTGTGGTATTTGGTGGAAATATTGATTCTCCACGAAAACAAATGGCAATGGGTACGGCAGCTGAAGATGTTCTATGTAAAGCAGGATTTGATTTAATGCTACGTTCCTCAGGAACTGCAGCTTGTGTAAAACCATCTACTGCAATAAAATTAGAAAATTCTGGTTGGGGCACGATAACAAAAACTGCCGCAATGATGACAGAGGAAATGATGGATGATACCATGGAGGATGAAATGATGGATGATGTTATGATTAATTCAGCTATAAGTGCAGATTTTCCATTTGAATCTCATTACGTTGAAGTTTTAGGCTCTAAAATGCATTACATTGATGAAGGAGAAGGTGATCCAATTCTTTTCCTTCATGGTAATCCCACCTCGTCATACCTATGGAGAAACATTATACCATACGTTTCTGATAATGCACGAGTTATCGCTGTGGATTTAATTGGAATGGGAAAATCTGATAAACCAGATATTGATTATCGTTTTGTAGATCATGCAAAATATCTCGAAGAATTTATTGAAGAACTAGAATTGAAAAATGTAACTCTAGTCATTCATGATTGGGGTTCTGGTTTGGGTTTTAATTATGCAAGCCAACATGAGGACAATATCAAAGGGATTGCATTCATGGAAGCAATCATTATGCCTATGAAATGGGATGAATTTCCAGCAGAATTTAGAGAAATCTTTGAGAATTTTAGAACTCCAGGAGTTGGCGAAGAAATGATTATGACTCAAAATATTTTTGTTGAACAGATGCTGCCAGGAGGAATACTAAGAGAGCTTTCTGAGGAGGAGATGAACTTCTACCAAGAACCATACCCAACAGAAGAAAGCCGCAAACCAGTATGGGTATGGCCAAATGAGATTCCAATTGATGGAGAACCTGCGGACCTTCAGAAGATTGTAACTGATTATAATCAATGGTTACAAGAAACAGAAATTCCCAAGATATTATTTTACGTAAGTCCTGGGGCTATTTTACCCTCACCAATGGTAGATTGGAGTGAAGCTAATATGAAAAATCTTGAGACACTCTATGTCGGCGAAGGAATGCACTTTATTCAAGAAGATCATCCAGATGAGATTGGACAGGGTTTAGCAGAGTGGTATAGAGGCATCCAATCTGCAGAAAAAATGGATGATGCTATGGAAACAATGTCTATTGGCGGAATCGATGTAACAATGTCCGCACCATTAGAGGGATCCCCTGATGCACCAATAACAATTATTGAATTTGGAGATTTCCAATGTCCTAAATGTAATCAATGGTTCCAAAATGAAAAATCAACCATTGTTGAGAATCATATCGATACTGGAATGGCAAAAGTGTACTTTTTAGATTATACCTGGTTAGGTGATGACTCAACATCAGCAGCTCAGGCAGCACATTGTGCAGGTGATCAGGAAATGTATTGGGAATATCATACTCATTTATACAATAATCAGGGAGGCATTAACGAAGGTTGGGCAAGTCCTGATAACTTGAAAACATTTGCCGAAGAGATGGGATTAGAAACAGAAGTCTTCAACGAATGTCTTGATTCAGGAAAGTATGATGAGCGAGTTTCTCACAATAACATGGTAGGTGCTTCCCACAATGTTGAAGGAACTCCAACATTTTTCATTATTGACTCTGATGGTTCTGTTGAACGAATTAATGGCCCCCAACCTGCATCAATTTTTGATAAAGTAATAGAATCCCTCAGTTAGTTTTCAAGCCAATCGGCGTCCATTTCTATCCCCAATTTAGTAGGTGAATCCCCGTGGGCCCATACTTTATGAAAGTATGAGAAATAAAATTATGAAATAACTTGTAATGTTCCACCAAGTATTATTTTGAGGCCACTCCCCATTTCAATTGTTATATTATTTCCCGACTCAATGGTTAAAGTAATTCCTGGAGGGATCTCCATTAAAGAATTATTGGTTATAGTGACATTTCCGCTGGCAATTGTATTTTCTGTTAATTCACAATTAGTCGTAATAATCCAATTTCCAGAATTTGGAGGAACACATGGATCTCTAGGAGCCATTTCAACCACAAATGTCAGAGAATTCATTTGATCTTCATTACCAAACCCATTGAAATATTGTTCGGCATTAATTGTTATTTGCTCGGAAAAAAAGTCATCATTAGAGAAAATTAAATTTACATGGGACCCATCCGTCATTAGAAAATTAGTATTTAGTTTTCCATCATAGACAACTGTAGTATGACTTAGATTATCATTATTTGGCAAAATTGTTTCTATTGTCACTTCAGTGCCATTCATTATTGTATTTCCAGTTAGATCTTCTATGTCAATAGAAACCATACTTGGAAAATAAGGTGGAGGTTCATGTCTAGGATCTACACTCATGGGAATAGGATAACTAAAAAGAGTACTAGTAGTGTTAACAGTAGCTGTAATATTTTCCCAAGATGTTACTCCATGGACTTCTGAAGAATCACAAGTATTATTCATATTTGCATCTACACATATTTTGTAATTCCCAAAAATCTTATCTAAATTGGTAGTTGTAACTAATCCTGAAATATTCATAACGTCATAAAGATCCGAGACAGTTCTAACATCTGGAATGCCAAAGAACATCATCAAATCATTAATGTCATTTGATGTGCTTGGTTCAAAAGAAGGGCTGTATAGTGCCCATAACAATGCTGCTACTGCAAATTCTTCATATAAGGGAGACCAATTTTTCATCCCACTTCTTTTGTTACCAAAAACATCATAAAATGTGGTATCAAAATAACTATCTCCCGCTCGAGTCTTTAACACAGTTGTACTAAATTTATCGTGATTAGGATCCATAAGCATCTTATCAACAATTACTCCGGCGAAAAAACTTGCAACTCCTTCACTCCAAGCACAGGAAGAATCTATTTGGGCATATCCGGCATGACAGCCTTCGCTTACTATATTTGAAATAGTGGGATGAATTGTTCTAACTGTATTAATGCCATTATTATTTCCATGAATATCGGACTCATAGGTGATATAATGGCCAAATTCATGAAGCAACACATCAATCTGGGTCTCTGTGTGACTTCCGGTAGCTATGGCAGCAATGTTTGTTCCGCTATAAGGAGTTCCCATATGTATCGAAGGGTCAGAATTACGAAAAAAATTTGATTTTACAGATTCAGAAGAATAGCCTACAACCTTTAATGGGAGGTCATCCAAAGTTACTTCTTGTAAGTGTTGTACAATAAAATCAAATGCAATTAAGGAGTAATAATACTGGCCAGCCAGATCTGCTAACCGTTCGACTTGCGAAAGTCCAGTAAGGATTGGTGTTGAATCTTTCCCGCTTAACTTAAACTCTGGATCTGTAGAACTTAATTCTAAAAATGCTATTCGGATACAGGAGTTGAAATTTTCAGTTTTAAATTTAACAGGGGTTCCCACCGCCCCATGATGTATTTCAAATAAACCATTTGGAAAACCTGGAGATGCTCCATCTTCTAAGACAGTCTCAATAGACACTGTATCTTTTTTGGTAGGGACATCAAAAGAAAAATTACCATCCATTCTGTCACTATCTGCCATTACATGCGGTCCAGAATGAAAGAATGTCATCTCCACACCTTTTAGTGGTAACTGTCCCACCTTATCAGTTGGGGCTGCTAGACGGTCTGGGGCAACAATGACTATCCTTCCTTTGATTTTATCTTCTTCTGGAATAATTTCATCTGTAAGGATATTTACTTCCATATTCCCATTAAGAGTACCAGAATTTGTAAATTTGCCTCCAGGTTGGAAGGCAAGCATTCCCATATTGGAAATGGTATTTTGATTATTTATCATCCCTCCCATGTTAGGTACGTCTCCAGAATTGTTAATTAGGCAAGTATTATTGATTGTCCCACTTGTATTGTCTATTTGCTTTTCATTTTCCAAATAATTATCATTGTCTATGGTGCCAGTATTTGTAATGGTATCCTTGTTTGTGATTTTACCATTATTTGTTAATTGATCATTGTTTGTTATGGTGCCACCATCAAAATTAGTAAAGGTAGCGTCTTCTTTATTATCAACAGTACCATCGTTGTCAAATTTATCCCGATTTTCTAACGTGTCTTCATTGTTTATCGTACCACCAGCTTTGTTGGTCAGAGTTTTTGTGTTCTCTATTTTTCCAAATGGTTTTTTGTTGTTTATTGTTCCCTCATTTTCTAAATTGTCGCTAGTATCAAAAATCTCTTCATTGTTTATAATTCCGCTAGCTTTGTTGGTCAGAGTTTTTGTGTTCTCTATTTCTCCGGTAGGTTTGTTGTTTATTGTTCCGTCATTGTCAAGAACTCCCATATTGTTTAGGGTTCCCGTATTTTCTATAACACCAGAATTATCCAAAGTTCCTAAACTTTCATTATTAATCGTATTAGAAGCTTGATTGTTGATGGTGCCACCTACGTTATTTTTTAGGGTTCCAACTTTGTTGTTAATTATCCCTGTTCCAAATTGATTATTGATAGTGGCAGAATTGTTAATTGAACCAAGATTGTTGTTCAAAGTACCTTGATTGTTTATTGAACCGCTTGCTTGATTGTTAATGGTGCCTAAGGAAGCGGTTCTGAGCTCAGCACCAAAACGATTGTCAAAAATTCCATTTACTCCTGAGTTGACTAATGTTCCTGATACCTCCATAATGCCATTTGTGAGTTGATGAATGTCTCCAGTGTTGGTGAGATTTCCATTTACGAAAAATCCACCTTGCTCATTGTGAAAATGACCATTGCCTGATGCATAATTGTTAAAAAATTGACCACCAGAATTTATTGTTGTAGTTCCGCCAAAATTTTCATAAAGTCCATTATTATTAAAAACGGCGTTTGAGGTAAAAGTAGTAGTCCCAAAATTAATTATTCCACGTGTGGTCATCCCATCGTTAAAACCGGTGTTTGTTAAAGTGCTATCTACAATTAGACTCCCACCAACTTGAACTAATCCAGCATTGCTAACTGGACTGGAAATTGTAACAGTATGACTAATGAATTTATCATCACCGGTTCCGGGAACTCCTGCTATTTGATTTCCCATACCGTCATCGTGTAGCCAAGTACCTGGACTGTTCCAAAATCCGTTACCATTTGAACTATAGGTTACTGTCATGCCAGCAAACGCAGGTGAGATTCCAAATCCTCCAAAAAGTAAACCCGTTGAAATTATTAAAATGATAAAATTAATTCTCATAAAATTTTTCTTTTAATGATATTAATTAAGAATGATCATAACTTCCAAATTAATGAAAAAGTGGGTATGAATGAAATAATTACTGGGAAGAAAATTAAAATTATCATAACCTTGTTAATTCTGCCGTACTCAAGACTTAATCCTATGAACCCCTAAAACCAACAGGTTCAAATCCCCGCGGGCCCATTTTTATTCCCAATTAGGTAAGTGAATCCCCACGATGCATGACTTTGAATTATTTCGTTCCCGAAATTGGTTCAAGCCCAGCAGGAATTGAATCCTAAATAGCCCTAAACTATACCAAATTATCATAAATGTAGAGTGTGAATCATGACTAACTGGATAAAGATCGAGGCAAAGTTTCCAAACAAATGCATATTGTGTAATGAGCAAATAGACATTGGCGATTCTGTATATTGGAAGAAAGGAACAGGTCTGAAACACTATCCAGAATGTACGATTGGATTTAGAGAATCTGATTCTAGACTGATAATTTTTGATGAAGATGATAATTTGTAGTGATATAGAATCACAATAACAAAATTGATTTTTTTATTTCATTTTTTATTTTCTAATTTGCATCTCAAAGTCTCTCCAAAAACGGTTCAGGCCTCTACCGATTTGTAATTAAGATTAGAACACTTAATGAATATCTGATTTAGAGAAAAATAAAATGAAAACTAGACTTTTAATTTTACTTTTTTGCTTTAGTGTGTTATTCCTTCCATCTGTATTTGCCCAATCAGAGAACATTACAATAGAGTTTGATAAAGAAATCTATACATGGACTGATAAAATAACAATCAAAATTATTGCTCCAGACTATAACACATCCTATGAAAAAATAGATGTAATTGGTGAATCAGACAGCAGCATTTCCATTTCATCAAAGAATCATGCAATATTTGATATTCAAATAGCTGAAAATAGGCCTACCTCTGGAATCTTTTCAAAGGAAATTAATTTGTCAGGATTTTTACATGATGCAGATGGTGATCTGACCACTGGAGATAAAGATGGAAACGATGTATTTGGATCTGACTATGTGAACTCTGGTGCAGCAATAGGTGATTATTTGAAAGTTGATAATGACGATATTGTGACTGTAACTTTTACTTCTTTTGAAAATAACTCTGAATTGTATTCAGTTGAATCATCAGTTCCTGTTTCATGGAATATCGGTAAAATGCTTGTAGAAAAGAAAAGCTATCAAGAAAATGATTCGGCAAAAATGCAAGTGACAGATCCCGACATGAATTGGAATCCAAATGAAATTGACAAGTTTAAGATTGATGTTTGGTCTGATTCTGACCCTGCAGGAATCTCTCTTTCGGTTCGAGAAACTGGTAAAAATACAGGAATTTTTGAAAGTATAGTCTATTTTTCTATTAAGCCCTCTTTGGGTCAGAGATTGCACACTATTGAGGGAGATTCTGTAATTGCCGAATATGAAGACCATACCTTACCAAATCCATACACGCCTGCTGACGAATTAGCAATTAAGGATAGAACCATCATCCGAAACCCTCCACCACAGTACGATCAAGATGGTAATTTCATCAGGGAACAAGATCCAGATTTTAAACCACAAGACTTTCGAGGAGAGACATTGTCAAACCCTACAGTTACAATATTGATTCAAAGCCTTGGAGCAATACTAATTGTATTTTTTATCATACTCTATGCTATTAAAAAAAGTATGAAGAAAAGTATTGAAGAAAAAAAATGAAAACTAGTTCTTATGTCTATCTGCGTCCATTTTTAACCTTAATTTGGAAGGAAAGTCTCTACCATGCCATTCCCTATAGAAGTTCTTATTCTTGAAATACATAAGAGAAAATCATACCATGTCTGAGATTGTACTCACAGAGATAATTCATCTTCAAGTTCATCAGTCAAAACTCGGTTAATAATTACAGACTGGTTAGTTAAGGAAAATGAAATCACTGAGAAAAACTTCATAAACTATCCAAAAATCATCAATCTTTTTGCAGGTACAGGTTAATTTGACTGATAGAATCTAGTTCTACTCTAAAAAATTCTTGTTTAACTTTTATTTTAAAACTTTAAAATCTAGGAGATAATAATATCTCTTAATGGACTATCAAAGCCTTCAAGAAAAAGCTATGAAAATTAGCCCTTCAATTAGGTATGCAACAATCACTGACTTGAATGGAAGAATAAAATCTAGTGGACATAAAAAAGGTGTAAAAAATCTTTTAACACCAAAAGAGAGTCTCAAATCACTAAAAACATCTGCCAATATCTGGAAAGCGCGAAATCAACTCTCAAGAAAGATTGGAAAAGGGAAATATGCTCTTGCGGAATATGGCAAAATCAAACGTATAGTAATACCACTTGATGATGGACATCTTCTCTATCTTACAACCAGCGCTAGAGCCGATCATTCAAAAATTCTCAGTAAAGCCACTAGATTGAAGTTAAAATAACTTCAAACTTTTTTTATCTGCGTCCATTTACTTCCCATATTGATGAGTGAATCCACATAAGCCCATGGGATCTTTTTTTGCCTAACTAGGCAGTTGAATCTTAAAACTTGAATGTGAACCTTGAACTAAAACATCAAGATTTCAAGGAATTTTAAAATTATTTTTTGGGAATTTTGAAAATTGAGTTCGTGCCTGATATGGTCAAAAATTATAGTTTTTTTTAAATATAGTCCTGATTTTTTTTCAGTAATGGTTAAAAAAATTATTTTTCTACTAATGCCTCTCACTCTATCAATTGTAATTATTCCAGCAATTTTCTTAGATGTAAATGCGGATTACATTGACAAGTTTTCACTACCACATGTTTTAGACCCTTTAACTGATTCACAAATAAAAGACTGTGAATCTATCCATAAAGATTTTGTTTCTTTGTCTGATTTTGATTTTTACACTAGATACCAAAATCATAACTTTTCAGGAAACTGTGTAATGTTGTATGAGGATCCATTATGGGATTATGGTGGTTCAGATAGATATGAAAAACTTTCAGAAAGATCTGCGGAATTGATCCAAGATCGTGAGGCAGAACTCAAAAAAAGTCGTGAAAATTTTTACGTAAAATCAAAATCGTTAATTGAACTTCAAATTCCAGGAACATTCTTGTTTAAATTTGAAGGATGCACTGGAGACCAAGTAATCAGCGCAAAGGATATTTCTATAGTGTCTGATAAAGAATCTGTCCTATTAACAAAATTTGTGGGTGAAGAAAGAGAAATTTCACCAGGTGTTTGTAATGAATTAGAAATACAAATTCGAGCTGATGATCCTAATTCAATCAAAGTCATTATTTCAAATCTAGATGTTGAAGTATCTGCAAAACTTGATAAGTCTATAACAGAGATTGAATCTATTGAAGATTATATTTTAAATAATTTATCTGCGCAACAATTACTTCATTTTCCAATTATGAATAAATGTGCTCCTGGTTTTGTTCCATTAAGTGAAATCTGTGTACTCAATGACAGATGTGGCCCTGGTGTTTATCCTGGTAAAATCTGTGTAATAGATGGAGAAAAACAGCTTTATCTTTCACCAAAATATCAAAGTAAAGCTGGAATTCCTGCAAGCCAAACCATTTGTGCAGAAGGCTTGGAATTAATCTTTAAAGAAAATACCTTAGTGTATACCCCTGCATGTGTAAAATCAACTTCTACTGAAAAACTTCTTCAAAGGGGATGGACAGACCAAATACCAGCAATTGCTTGTACCTTAGAGTATGATCCTCAGTGCGGAATTAATGGAAATACATATGCAAACAAATGCATGATTAACATTGAAGGAATTCCAATATCTTATAATGGCCAATGTAAGCTGACTACAAGATGATGAGGATGATTAGTCTAAGTTAGACTAAACCCGCAATTTCTACCTATCTACGTCTTTTTACTCTCAAAATTCTGATGTACTCTCAAACTTTAACTTCAATTTTTAAAATTATTTTTTGGTAAAAATTAGTATGTAAAAACCAAATTACACAATTTCAAATCATTTGAGATTATGGTTATTTGATAAATGGATCATTGATATGAATAAATGATTGGTGATTGTTATTAACAAATTTTGTATAATACATAATATGATAGAAAACAACAATAATTCAAATCCATCTTGGAGAGAAGTTAGAGTCCAACAACAAACTGCAAAAGAAACTGTTGGAACCATTCAGAATATTTCAAAGTACATCAGAGAGTATTCACTTAGAATGAGGGCAATCATGAACACTATTAATGAAAGTGAGGCCATACCAGAGATGGCTGATGCAATACGTGAAGGTTCTTTGGCCGTTCGTGATACTGTAAAAGATATTAATAAAACAACACAAGTGCTGAAAAAAAATGGTGTCATAATTGATACTGCCAATGCAGTAGAAAGCACCTTGAAATCTGCAGAGGAATCCATATCAACTGTAAAAGAAATTGGGACTGATGCTGGAAAAGCCTCGCCTAATACAACTAAGGCAGTTCAAGAGGGTATTGACAAAGTCAAAAAGGAAACCAGCCACATGACTGAAAAAATGTTCTCAAGTATTAAAGGCAAAGTGAATGCACGATGACATATTATGTTGATGATGAGAAAATAGGACAAAAGTCAATTCAATACCGAACTCAAGCATCTGAATCTAAAGAGATTGATTTATTGATCCACTCCTTAGGAATAATAATTAAGGTTGGTAGATATTTTCCAATTATTTTACTTTCATTGGCAAGTCTGAATATATTGATGGCTGCAAATGATTTCCTTGCAGACAGTCTTATTTTTGCAACACTTAATTCCATTTTTGCGCTTAGCGGTTTTATTTCTGTAGTACAAATGCGCCAAAGGAGTCAGGTTCACCCAAATAAGTACAGCCCCAGTTACAATAAACTCACAGGAGACCTGTCTTAGGATTTAGGAAGTAGAAATAAAATGGAAGAAAGAAAAACCAGCAAGCTACGTGACATCAAGGAGACAGCTTCTGATGCCGTAGAAATAATGCGTCAAATTGGTACTCCAGGTGTACTTGAATCACTAAACAAGATTCAAGAGACTGCATCCAAGGTTAATGAAATTATTCAAAGTCTCCAAACACCAGAAATGGTAAAGAATATAGAAAATTTTCGCTTAATTTCAGAAAACATGAATGAAACATCAACAAAAATGAAAGACAGCATGCAACAGCTAAAGGAAACAAATGTAATTGAGGAAGCAACAGAGGTAATAAAATCTGTAAAAGGAAAAATTAATTCCTTTAGTAACGACGATGAGAATAGCATCAGCAGTCAGGATATTCGTGAAGTAAGCGTTACTACTAAAGAGATGTTGGTATCCATCAAAGATCTAATGAATGAATTAACTGTAACTGTTGCATCTTCCAAGAGATCAGGAATCATTCGTAATTTCAAAGAGACAATGAAAGATGCATCAAATATTTACAAGACGACAGTCGCGGAAGTAAATTAACAAATTTGTCTATAACCTAACATTATTTGAAGAAATTTTTGATCTTACAGAATCTTGATAAATTATGGATTAAAGAATTCAATTTATGCTAGGTAAAAAAGACAAAAAATATTGGAGAAAAAAAGCATTAGAGGCAACCAAATTAGAAGAATGGAATAATTTACTTTTATTTGGCCAAAAAATGATTGAACTTAATCCTAATGATTATGATGGGTGGGCCACACAAGGGGACGCACAATACAACCTAGGAAATTTTGATTTAGCATTAACATTTTACAAAAAAACTATTCAAATCAATAAAACAGATATTTTATCTTGGCAAAATTTAGGCCATACTTTAAAAAATTTAAATAAATTCAAAGACGCTATCAAATGCTATAATATAGCGTTAGATCTGAATCCCCTTGATAGATTTCATAACAACGGAAGACTTCGAGATTCTCTTATCGAATGTGAAAAATTGTTAAAATGATCACAAGTCATATTTAAAAAACACAAAAAGATTTTTTTTGGAAACCTAAACTGTTTTAGAATAGTATTTTCTTTTTAATTTGTGGTTGATTTTAAAATTGATAATGTACTAAAAAGAATAGAAGATCAAGAAAAATTTGAACAAGAAAATCCTCATGATATGCTAAATTCAGAAAAAGTTTTAGCCATAGGAAGAAATACAGGAATTTTTTACAATATCCTTTTGCAAAGCATTTCTGCAAAGAAAATTCTTGAAATAGGAATGTCTGTGGGATATTCTACCATTTGGTTTGCCGAAGCCATAAAAAAAAATCCCAACGGAAAAATAATTACCATTGATCAGAATAAAAAAAAGATTGAGAGAGCAAAAAAAAATTTTAATGATGCAGGTGTTAGTGATTTAATTGAAATTCGAATTGGAGATGCCTTGGAAGTTTTATCTGAAATTAATGATGAATTAAATTCATCTGAATCCCTAGATTTTGTCTTTATTGATGCCGATAAAGAAAGATACACTCAATATTTTGATGCTGTAATACCATTGGTAAAGCCTGGAGGATTAATTGGAGCAGATAATATTTTGTATCCAAAAAGATTTCAAAAATTCACAAATCTATATGTAAATCATGTAAGAAAAAAACAAAACATTAGATCCGTAACAATTCCAATTGATAATGGTGAAGAATTAAGCATAAAATTATCATAGTTTAATTCAAAAACTTATTAAATTGATATTTTAGTTTTGAAACTACTTAAATTCCGATATCTACTCTGAAAATATGGTCTGATTAAATATATGAGAAAATCATTCAGTTCGTGTCAAGTAAAACTGTAGCAAAAAAATCCTTAATTTTTGTACTGTTTGTACTTTTTTCATTAATATTTGTTGGAGGAATTTTTGGAATTACTAGTGACTTTTCCATAAAGGCCGGAACTGAATTATCGTATTCCTCTTGGTTGATCATCGCATATCTTGCAGGTCTTTCTATGATTATTTTACCGTGTACACTTCCACTTGTTTTCATAATAATTCCTCTGAGTATGGGTGAAGGTGGAAAAAAAGGACTTTTGATGGCTTCTCTGTTTGGAGTGGGTCTTACAATAACAATAATGTTTTATGGATTAGGAATTGGTGTTTTAGGACAAACGGCTGACTTGGACCAAATATCAGTCTACATGTTTTTAATTGCAGGTGTGATTGCATTTCTTTTTGGTTTGTCACAACTAAAATTGTTTGAATTAAAATTACCCACCTATTCAGGGACCCCCAAATTTATTCAAAACAGAGGTGATTATTCAAAATCATTGTTAATGGGATTATTGTTAGGAAATGCAGGAGTAGGTTGCCCAAATCCAATGTTTTATTGGCTTTTAATTTATGTGGCAAGTTCTGGCAGTGCAGAAATTGGAGCAAGTTTAGGTATAGTTCATGGTGTCGGAAGGGCAATTCCTCTAATCCTGCTCTCTGTTCTTGCAATTATCGGAGTAAATGCAACAAAAGGAATAACCTCTAGCAGGGAAAATATTGAAAAGATTACGGGATGGTTGTTAGTTGTTATTGGTGCCTTTCTAATCATTCAAGGTATTCCAGGAGGACATGAATGGTATGAATCCACATTTATCCATATTGCGTGGAATAACCTGGTTTCAATGACTCCCATTCCACCAGAATTTCACATAGGAGAACATCTTCATAATTATAATACTAAAATCCCACAAGAATTGGCTGCAATCTTATTTATCGCAATGATTGTTTTTCCTATCATATGGTATTTTACTCGGAAAAAAGAAACAGTCCTATGAAAGATCCTGTATGTGGAATGGAAATAAAAAAAGGTGAGCCTCTAACACACAAAGGAAAGGAGTATCTATTTTGTTGCGCTTCATGTAGATGGGCATTTGAACAAAATCCTGATCAATTTACAGAATCATGAATGTTAAAATTCTCACTACTCCTGGTTGTTCTAACTGTCAAGTCGTTGAGAAAATGTTAGATAAATTAGAAATATCATATGACTTGATAGATGTTACTGAAAAACCTGAATACTTGGAAAAATATCCAATTTTCTTGGCACCCGGCTTAGTTATAGATGAAAAATTAGAGTTTATTGGGATTCCAAAGATAGAGGATCTCAAGAAAGCTTTCAAATAAGCATGTAAAGTTTTTTACATTGAAAGGATTGGGATTTACAATTGACAGAATATTCTATGAATGAAAAATTGATACTAGTTCAATATGCCATAAAAAAATATGAAAATGAATCAACACTTTTTGAAAAACTACAATCAATTCTTTCTGAAAAAGACATCCAAAGAAATATTGACACTTTGATTGGAACACAAAGGGTTCGTAGAATAGGACCAGAAATACTTCAAAATAATGAAAGCCACACAGAATTACCATCTTTGCCAGAAAATCTAAAATTAATTATCGACCAACTTTAGTAGTAATTATTAAATCACCTAAGATTTTCTTCGTTGTAATGATAAATCATAAATTTTTGGTAACCTCTATTTTAAGTATAATTGTAATTTTCTCATCATCATCCCTTATTTTTGCTCATCCTCATTCAGGTCAAACTCTAATTGATGGCCATACACATCAACCCCAAACCGAATACATTCCATTAAACGGAATTATTGGAATAGAGAAAACTTTTCTCATATTCCATACGTCTGAAGAAAACTCATTACCATGGGGATATGTTGAAGGGAAAATTGCTAACCATGTTGCCGCATATCCTGTTATTATTCAAATTTTCAAAGATGATGAAGCTGTACATTTTGCTCAGACTGATGTAAATGAAGAAGGAAATTATGAATACAAATTTAGGGTTCTAAATGTAGAAAGTGAAAATACTACCAAAATTTTTGATGGAAATTATCATGTGACTATTTTCAAGGTGGTTTACCTTAAACAGAATAACTTAATTTAAAACCCTCTTAGCCCTTGTGGCCTTATTACTTCTGGATGCTCCTTCATCCATCTAATATTATCTAGCATTTTTTGTTTGTCTTGTGGAAATGTACCCTTTATTGTATATGCATTTGAACCATGATTTGCTCTAAAAACTATCTCTTCACTTGTTTCAATCTTACTTAGTAGTTCTTCTAATTCATTTAAGGCCTCATCATCATTTAGTCGTACGAATTCTCCATCATATTTTTGCAAAAATTCTTCTTTAATTCCGTTTTCTAGATATAATGTCAGGGCTCCAACATATTGAGGAGAAGCTGCACTAATTACTTCTGCAGTTCCTTGGATGTGTTCTTTAGAATATTTTTTTCCTCCAAGACCTAGAATGACCATACATGACATAATGTATCCTGCATTCTTTGCCTTGTTTACTGATTTGATTATTGTTTTTGAAGTTGCACCTTTTGTTACTTTTTTTAATACTATATCTGAACCACTCTCGATTCCTAAATAAAACATATTCAATCCTGCATCATGTATTTTTTTTAGTTCTTCAGGAGTTTTCTTTAAAATATTCATGGGCATAGCATAACAAGAAATTCTTTCAAGATTTGGAAATTTATCATAAATATATTTCACAATTTTTACCATATAATCTGCATCAAGATTAAGTGCATCCCCATCTGCCAAAAACACTCTAGTGGTATCAGGTAATTGCTTTGCCATCATGTCGATTTCTAATTTTATTTCCTCCCAAGGTCGTTCTGAATATTCTTTTGATCTATACATATCACAAAAAGAACATTCGTTAAATGAGCATCCTAATGTCACTTGAAAAATTAGGGATCTTGCTTCAGATGGTGGCCTATACAATGGAGCGTCATAGTTCAATATCATGCGATTAAATCACAGAAATTAATACAATAATCTATTTTATACTTTCTAAGGTACATGAATTCAACACGCAATACCTTTTAGTGGAAAACCGCAAAAAACTGATTACTAATGGCAAATAACTCTGATGCAAAAAGACTTCTCTGGTTTATTTTTTTTGGCTCACGGGGAGGACTTAATCGCATTAGAATCATTTCTACCTTGAAGAAAACACCATTAAACACCAATCAACTAGCCAAAGATCTTGGTTTAGATTACAAGGCGATTCAGCATCACATTAAGATTCTTGAGAAAAATAACCTAATTACCAAAGTTGGAGAAAAATATGGAGTCACATATTTCATTTCTACCTTTTTAGAAGTTAATATTGAGACATTTGAGGAAATCGAAGCTAAATTGGATAAAAGTAAATAAACGCTTAGGAGGTTTTTCTCTCTAAATGGAATCTACTTCCCTAGTTTTATCTATTGTTTCTATTGCAAATATGGCAGTACTTGGAGTATTGATTTACATTTTTGGAAAAATGTATGGAAAAACAAAAGCACAACTTCCACTTGGAATGATAGTTGTAACAAGCATGTTGTTTCTTCATAATATTATTGGAGGATTAGCATATTTTTCGATGGACCAACTTTTTTCACATGAAATATTTCCATATATGTTAGGAGTAGGTATTGCTGAATTAGCAGGATTGTTAATCTTTCTAAAAATTACTTTGGACTAATCTTAGTTTAATTGTATCACAACTGGAGATAACTAATGCTGCAAGAATATTTTAAACTAAATAAAAATATTTTAATTGCTTTTGCAGTATCAATTATTTTTTCAGCAATTATTGCTCAAAGTTTAGCAGACCAAGAAGATTTTCTAAACACTACTTATACTCTAATTTTTGATTATGTGTTTTATTTTTCTACATTTGGTGGTTTGTATTACTATGATAATAGAAAAAAATACCTACTAAAATCTGGAAAAACAAATAAAGAAAAACTTCATCATGATTTAATAAAAATAATAACCTCATTAGGAATTGCAGAAGTCGTTTATACTATTACAAGGTGGATATTACAATATTATTTGCTATCAATTAATTATGATCATTATTTGGCTTCAATTACATCACAAATTATATCAACAATAATCTATATGATAGTAGTAAATTTGAGTGTAAAAATGACGAGGTTGTATAAAGATGGTAATTAACGTGTATGTTGATGGTTCTGGAGGAGACAATAGTGGCTATGGCTTTTTTGTAAAAGAAACAGGCGAATCCTTTTATGAAAAAAATCCAGGAATTACCAATAATCAAGCTGAATACAAGGCAATAATTGCTGCATTAAAACAATTTGAAAACTCTTCTGATGAAATTATTATTTTTAGTGATTCAAAAAATACAATATATCAATTAAATCATGAATTTGCTATAAACAATGAGCAACTACGAGAACTGGCTCAAGAAGCATGGGCCATCATTGGAAAATATTCAAATCTTACTCTAACCTGGATTCCAAGAAAAGAAAATCTAGCAGGTAAAATGTTGGGAAGCTAGAAACTTGAGAGATCAGACTTTTCTATGAATAACTTTATTATAGAAAATCTTTTACTTCAAGTAAGTGGCCGAGTCTGTTTTTCTATCACCAAAGTCTATAGCAATTATCGGTGCATCTGACAAACGAGGTAGTGTTGGAAGTACTATTACATCAAATATTATGAATGGTTTTACAGGAACTGTTTATCCTGTTAGCCCAACTAGAGAAACCGTCTTTTACAAAAAAGCCTATAAAACTGTCTTGGATATTCCAAAATCTGTAGATCTTGCTGTTATTGTAATCAAAAATACTTTGGTAGCTAATGTCTTAGAAGAATGTGGCAAGAAAAAAATTAAAGGCGTCATTATCATTACAGCTGGATTCAAAGAAGTAGATGAAGAAGGAGCCAAAAGAGAACAAGAACTAAAAGATATTGCAAAAAAATACAAAATCCAAATAATTGGACCAAATTGTCTTGGCATAATGAATTTAGCTCCAAAGACGATGATGAATTCTACCTTTTTGAAAGTAACACCAAAGTCTGGAAAAATAGCACTCGTTTCTCAAAGTGGAGCTATTTGTGCAGCGTTAGTTGAAGATGCTAGTGCACAGGGAATTGGTTTTTCAGCAGTTATCAGTATGGGAAATAAGGCACAAATGAGCGAAGTTGATGTACTAAAGATGTTAGCTGAACACAAGCAAACCAAAGTTATTGTAATGTATCTCGAGGACATGGGAAACGGTCAGGAGTTCCTCAAAGTCTGTAAAAATATTACTAAGAAACTAAAAAAACCTGTTTTAGTTCTAAAATCAGGCCGTAGCCCTGAAGGAGCCAAGGCTGCAATGTCTCATACAGGTGCATTGATGGGTTCTGATGAAATTTATGATGCATTACTTAAGCAATCAGGAGCCATTCGAGTTGATACTATGGACGAACTCTTTGATTATGCGACAGCGTTTTCAAAACAACCACTTCCAACAGCAGGAGGTTTAGTTATTGTATCAAATGCAGGTGGACCTGCAATTATTTCCACTGATGCATGTTCTAAATTAGGAATTAGAATGGCCAAAATTGAAAGTATTCGTCCAAAAATTGACGAGGTCATTCCCCCTTGGGGAAGCTCCCGTAATCCAGTAGATATTGTAGGAGATGCTGATTTTAACAGATTCCATAATGTTTTGGATAGAGTTCTTAAGCATCCTAAAGTAGGTTCTGTTATCTCCATGTGTACGCCATCTGGAACTCTAAATTATGATAAGCTGGCAGAAGTAATTGTTTCAATGTCAAAGAAATACAAAAAAACAATGTTAGCTAGTTTGATGGGACTTGATGAAGGTATTACAAATAGAGAAATTTTAGCCAAAGGAGATGTTCCATATTATACATATGCAGAAGGAGCAATTAGGACTCTTGCAGCAATGATAAAATTCGCAATTTGGATAAATACTCCAGAAGGAAAAGTAACTAAATTCAAAGTAAACAAAGCAAAGGCCAGAAAAATATTTGATGAAGTCAAAAAAGAAAAGAGACCAAATCTACTTGAAGAAGAAGGACAAGAGGTTCTCAAAGCATATGGTCTACCTCTTCCTACAAGTGCTCTCGCTAAAGATGAAACAGAGGCTGTAAAAATTGCCAACAAAATTGGATATCCAGTTGTAATGAAAATTGCATCACCACAAATAATTCACAAGTCAGATGCTGGTGGGGTTAAAGTAAATCTAACAAACGACAAAGAAGTAAAAAATGCATTCAAAACAATTGTTAAAAATGCTAAAAAATATGACAAGAAAGCTGAGATTAAAGGAGTTCTAATTGTTGAGATGGTTAAAGGTGGAAAGGAGATGATTATTGGCTCTAAATTAGAACCAGGTTTTGGTCCTGTAATTATGCTTGGAATGGGAGGAATTTATGTAGAGGTTCTAAAAGATGTGACATTCAAGCTAGCACCAGTCACTAGCAAAGAGGCAGACGATATGATATCTGAAATAAAGACACAAAAGCTTCTAAAAGGCGTTAGGGGTGAAAAACCATCTGATATTACAAAATTATCTGAATGCATTCAAAGACTCTCACAACTTGTCTCTGATTTTAAAGAAATCAAAGAATTAGACATGAATCCTGTTCTTGTAATGGATAAAGGAAAAGGTTGTAGAATTCTTGATGTCAGAATTGGTCTCTGATCGCATTCCTTCCTAGACTTTTTAAATACAAATTTAGAATTTTTATACAAGTTCAAGGATGTGTCAATATGGCGAATGTGGAGAGTTTCAAGACTATTAGAACAGGAGAAGAATATATCGAAAGTCTTAGAGGCCGAGATCTTAAAATTTTCCTTTTTGGCGAACTAGTCAAAGAACCAGTAGATCATCCAATGATTAGGCCTTCAATTAACGCAGTTGCAGAAACTTATGACCTTGCAATAAGGGAAGAAAAACTTGCAACTGCCCAATCATCAGTTACTGGATTACAAGTAAATCGATTTTTACATATTGCAGAAAGCGCACAAGACTTGGTTTTACAAAATAAAATGCAAAGAAAACTTGGGCAAAATACCGGAACATGTTTTCAAAGATGTGTAGGAATGGATGCACTCAATTCTTTGCATTCTACTACATTTGAAATAGATGAAAAACATGGCACCGAGTATCATAAAAGATTCTTAGAATTTGTAAAGATGATGCAAAAAGAAAATTTTGTAATTGGCGGTGCTATGACCGACCCAAAAGGAGATAGAAGTAAAGGACCAGCAGAGCAAGAGGATCCTGACTTGTTTACAAGAATAGTTGACAAAGATGAAAATGGGATCTATGTCTCAGGAGCAAAAGCTCATCAAACTGGTTGCATTAACTCGCATTGGATTATTCTAATGCCAACTGTAAGACTAACAGAAAATGATAAAGACTGGGCAGTAGTTGGAGCAATTCCCGCAGATGCTAAAGGTGTGACTTACATCTATGGAAGACAATCATGTGATACTAGAAGCATGGAGGAAGGAGACATAGATGATGGAAATGCAAAGTATGGAGGACAAGAAGCACTAATGATTTTAGATAGAGTGTTTATTCCATGGGACAAAGTTTTCATGAATGGAGAATATGAATTTGCCTCAATGCTAATTGAACGCTTTACGTGTTATCATAGACGAAGTTATGTCTGCAAAACAGGGCTAGGTGATGTTTTAATTGGTGCAGCAGCTGCAATAGCTGATTATAATGGAATACCAAAAGTATCTCATATTAAGGACAAGATTATTGAGATGACACATCTTAATGAAACTATTTTTGCAGCAGGCATTGCATCGTCCCATCAAGGCCATCAAATGAAATCAGGTGTTTATCTTAATGATGATATGCTTGCTCAAGTATGCAAGCATAATGTTACAAGGTTCCCATATGAAATAAGTAGACTAGCCCAAGATATTGCAGGAGGATTAGTAGTCACACTTCCTTCAGAAAAAGATTTCAGACATCCAGAAGTGGGACCACTTCTCAAAAAATATCTAGCAGGACGTAAGGGGGCTGATGTTGAAAACAGAATGAGGATTCTTAGATTAATTGAAAACATGACCCTTGGAAGAAATGCCGTAGGATATCTGACAGAATCAATGCATGGAGCTGGCTCTCCACAAGCACAAAGAATCCAAATTCAAAGACAGATGCAAATTGGATACAAAAAGAATCTTGCAAAGAATCTGGCAGGAATCACAAATGATTTGGAGGAGCCCTCCGAACCATCTGATTATTTTAACCGAGTGTTCAAAACCAAAGACTCTATTGATTAGAAGTTAATTATCATTAAATAAATTGTATCTTAAACGGTAGTGTAAACTTCATTTCTTTTAGGTAATGCGAATTGACCTTAGCTCACAATTGCAATCTTCTCTTTTTCCACAATATGGACAACTACAATCACAATATAACAGAGCTTGATTACACAATAGGCATTTTGTGTATTCAGCAAAATCTTCCTTCATTTGACTTTATCCCCCATATTTTTTAATTCGAACCAAAATTGATAAAGACTAGGACAAAATTTCTTTAAATTTATTCTAATTTTAAAAATTTTTCAAACAAATGTTAATTTTTACATAAACCATCATTTATTCCCAAATTTTCAGTGTCAAAGGTAATAACTAAATAAAATACATCAGAAAACAATGAAAAATGATGGGCAAAAAATCAAAGAATTGATTCCATTTTGAAAAATGCTAATTAATTTTCCTTATCCTTACTATTAGTAGATTTTTTTTCATTGTTTTTCAGATCTTTCAAAGATTCAGTATTTTTATCATTAACAATTTTTGAATTCGAATGTTTGGAGTATGCAGTGTCTTTTTTTATTGTGTCAAGATCTGAATAATCTTCTAACGAGTCTGAGTTTTTAGATTTTAAAGGATCAGTTAAAGAAAGATCTTTTACATTTCTTCGTTTTATGATTTCCTTTACTATCATAACTCCTATTACTAAAGCTATTAGAATATAGTTGGTGGGGGGTTTCAAAACTTGAGTCACATACCCAATTTGTGGAATTTTAAATTGAACTTTTCCAATGTATTCCTTTTCTGTAATAGGGAAATCAGTTCCTGGAATAGAAGCTACATTGTTGTCTCCCTTAGTTCTAATAGTTTTTGGATTATCATCTGTAATGGATACCACTCTATGAACTATTACTCTATCATGTCCCGACGGACGATCAAATACTATAATATCTCCAATTTGAATCTCTTCAAATGTAATATGTCCTTGAACTACCAACACATCATAGACCTGTAATTCTGGGATCATGCTTCCACTTGCTACCACATAAAACGGATTTTGAGTACCAAAAGCTGCTATTAATCCAATCCATATTACGAATACTCCAATAGCTACGATTACAATATCCTTGATTACACTTTTTTTAATAGATCTTTTCGCCAATTATCTTCACACATTTTTTACCTTTGATTAAATTCAATTAAATTATTGTAGTTTTGTTCCGCACTCTTCACAAAACTTTGAACCTTCACTATTCACAAACCCACAACTAGAGCATTTTCCAGGTGGGTTATCTTGTGGGGCAGCAACATTGCCTAAAAGAATAACGTCTCCTACTTTTCCTATACTATTCCAAGGAACACTCCCCTCAGTTCCGTCATTTTTTGTAATTTGTAAAACCATTGTTTGATTTGAATCAATTCCTACTTGTTTTGCGACTCCAATCTTTTTTGCATTTTCATTATACACTCCTAATCCTTCAATTGAACTAACTGATCCAACTGGCGAAGGTTCTGTTGCTTTATTAGAGGATGAAGTCTCGGTTGAAACTTGTTCAATCTGAGTTGTAATTTGTGCTGGTTCTTGAATTACAGATTCAGGTGGTACCTGTGTTGATTGTGTTACATTTTCTAGTGGTTTTGCAGATCCAATCTCTTGAATTTCATCTTGTTTTCTAAATTCTCTATATTCTGCAATGGTTGAATTACAGTTATTACAAATGTATTGTCCTTTTTCTGCAAGAATTAGATTCTCTGCTACTTCCTCATTTGGATTCTCATATTCAATTTTTGGTGAGCCTTCAAACTCTTTTTCACATGTATTGCAAAAATGTTTAGTAATAATTTCTGAGTCTAATCGGCCAATTGGAGCTAAAAATAAATCAGGACCTCCAAGATTTCCTTTCATTTGTTGTTCGTCATTAATAGTTGCCATTACATAGCCTCCAGAACCTCTTAATTTTTTGAGTCTAAGTTCAGCACTCATATTTCAGATTTTCTAAAACGTCATTTAAGTATATATGAAAATTCAATTAGTTTCATTCTAATTATTGCCAAAGATGTTGTATTTATTCTGGTTAACATTTTTAGGTATCTTTGATTTAGTATAATTATAATGGGAGTAACACAAGTTTCTGATACAAAGTCTTGGGAAATCGATGTAGTTAATTCTGATATTCCTGTCTTTGTTGACTTTTGGGCCGAATGGTGTGGTCCATGTAGAATGGTTGGCCCTGTAGTTGAAGAATTGGCAACTGATTATGAAGGTAAAGTAAAGTTTGTCAAAGTCAATGTAGATGAAGCTAATGATTTAGCCTCAAAATACAATGTCTTTAGCATTCCAACTTTAATTCTTCTAAATAAGGGTGAAATAGTCAGCCAGCAAGTTGGTGCCGCATCCAAAGAATCCTACAAAAATATGATTGATAGAGCTCTTCAAGCCTAATCTTATCATCTGTTTTTTTCTTTTTGTTTTCAAGATTGTATCAAAATTAATCTAACAGAGATTAATCCTTATTAAGAAATTCAACAAATAATACCTATTGGGCGATAGGACAGTAGTACATAATCTTAAATTAATTGGATTTAGCTTTGCAATATGGGCCAATTTCTCCTTGGCTTTGATGTTAGCTAGTCTTCTTGATCTATAGATTCATGTTTTTCATTTCCTTAAATTCAGAAAAACTCTAATTCTTTGAATGCTATAATGAATTTTCTGACTAGCGAGTGAATCTCTAAGAATGAATTAGGCATAATTGATAAATTTCAGATTTGAGACGGCATAAAATGATCCTAAAGTAATTAATATTCCATAAGAAAAGTCTGGATATGTCATTTGGTCAAGTAGATACCCTTAACATGCTTTTTGATAAATTGGAAACCTTGTTTGATGAATCTCAGGGATACTATGAGTCGTTTCTTGACACAAACAATATGTACAAACAAGGTCAAATTAGTGACAAAGAATTCTTTCAAAGACTAGGAGATTATGTTGTAGCATATTCTGCTTTAGAATTTTTAGCAATCAAGGTAATCTTTGAAATAAGAAAATCTCTAAAAACTGATTCTGGAAATACTCAATCACCTGGATTGATGCCAGGAATGGGACAACCTGGAATGATGGGAAGTCCTGGAATAGTACCTCCAAGAGCAGGAACAGCTGCAAATCCAGTAGGTGGACCTCCAGGAATTGTATCCGCCCAAGAAGCATTTGGAGATCCAGGAACATTACCAACTCCCGATCCTGCACTCATGCCTAGACAAACAAGAGACATTAATGGATGTCCTTCTTGTGGTTCCTCACTTCGGCCTAATGCAAAGTTTTGCACAAAATGTGGAAATAAACTATAAAATTATTTTTAATTATTACTGGGTTGTACCACATTCAGGACAAAACTTTGCAGTAGATGAGAGTTTTGCTCCACATTCCGAACAAAATTTACCTTTAGTTACATTTTCCAGACTTGGATTACCATACATCTTTCCGGAGTTCTTTACAGCGCCTGTTGGAACATATGTCTCATCATCAATTAGAACAGGTGCAAAATCTTGTTCTGTCATAAATGTTAACATTCTAGGAATGGAATTTTCTTTATTTTTAGGATCTGGTACTGTGTCTCCTAACCAAAATGCGAATCTCATTAGAGTTAACTCTGGTGTTGAAAAAGCCAAGGTATGCTTTGACATGTATTCTTGAGCGGCTTTTTTCCCATCAAAGACTTCCATGAACTTCATATCTTTTGTTAATGTATAATAGTTTCTGGGATTAGTGGACCGGGGGGGAATCGGACCCCCGACATTCGCGTTGCGAACGCGACATTATGCCCCTAAACCACCGGCCCTGTTCTTCCCCTCTTTCCTCCATTTTTATTCATTCTCTAAAACCAATTCTAATTTAAAAAAATAAAAATGGAAAATAACTCCTTATTTTGGTTAGGTTAAACTTCTGTAGTATATGAACAAACATTTTGCTATAAAGGACAAGCTAACGTTTTAGATTGTGAAAGTACTCATAGTTGATGATAATAGAGACATTACTGGTCTCCTTTCTAAATTCCTCAAGGCGAAAGGATTTGATAATGTAGTTACAAATGATCCAAGAGATGGATTAGAGCGTATTAAAGAACAAAAATTTGACATTGTTCTTCTGGATATCTCCATGCCAGAATTTAGTGGAATTGATATTATTCAAACTCTAGAAACAGAAAATATTCTAAAAGACCAGAAAATTGTAATATTTTCTGCTACTGCCTTTACTACTAGCCAGATTAATGATTTGTTAAAGAAAGAGGGTATTCAGGGTTGTTTGAAAAAACCAATACAACTTAATGAACTCTTAACAGCAATTACGAGTTGAGGAATTTTTATTTTTTTTTGAATTTAATTGAAACCTCTCTTAGCAAAACAAAACGATTTACATTCACAAAAAAAAAAATATTATCCCATTAAACCATTTAAAATTTTAATTGAGAATCTCAAAGATGTTCAATCTTCTAAATTTCCTAAAATAAATCAGAAGAAAAAAGACATACCTAAAATTAGAGGTTATTGAAGTGAATATAAACACCAAACTTGTAATTCTGTTTTTATGTATCGCATTAATTCCAATAATGATTTTGGAGGGAATTAGCATTTCTGAAATCTCCGATGATTTATTTTTACAAAAACAAGTAGCACTTGATTCTTCGTTGATATCAAAGATTACCGATATAGAACACTATTTTGACACAAGACATACTCAAACCAAGTTATTTGCTTCAACATTTTTTCCTTTTCAACTTGATTCAAACAAAATTAAAAATCCTTCAACATTAGACAAAATCCAAATCCACATTGATTCTATGCTTGTAGAGACAAGATCAAATGCATTAAACAATTTTGGTGACAATGATTCAAAATCATCCATTGAAATTATTTTCTTCTCAGATATCAATGGGAACATAATTGCTAGCACTCAACGAGAATTGATTGGTCATAAATTACCCAACGATTTTTCAACCGGATCTGATCGCCAAAAAATCTTATTTGCTGGTCTACAAAAAAATCGCATATTTAGTAGCAACTATGTAACTTTTTCAGAAGATATCAAAGATTTAGACAATAATAAAATAGGACTTGTTTCTATACAAACTTCCTTAAATGCAATCGAGCCAGAAAATTTACGTGATGGCCTTGAAAATAATCATGAAATATTTCTAGTTGATAATGCTTCTCGTCAAATTACCAGTGATTCTTCTTTAAAATATAATACACAAAATTGGAATTTAGAATCTAGATTAATTGATAGATGTTTTATGGGAGATATAATTTCTGAACAATACATCAACAAAGATGGTAGAGAAGTTCTTGGCATTATGAAATTACTTGAAGAAGGTAATCTGTGTATTGTGGGAGAAATTGAATTGGAAAAGGTATTTTCCCCAGTCTATGATTTACAATTTAAATTATTTACTGTATTTTTATTTTTATTTGCAGGAGTTGTTTTACTTGCATTTTTTTTCTCAAAGTCGATATCCTATCCCATTAAGAAGTTAAGCATAACTATGAATGAAATTCGTAAGGGGAATTTCAATGTCAAACTAGAAACAAAACCCCATTCTTCTTCTAATGAATTAGATCAGCTAACAAATGGATTTGAAAAGCTCCTTCAGTATGTGAAATCTACACAAGACAATCTTAAGGGATTAGTCAAGGTACAAACAAGGAAACTGGAAGATTCTAACAGAGCTCTTACAGAAAATATGAACTTAATTAAAAAACAACAAGAAGATTTATCTAATTTCAAAGAGGCCTTAGACAAGTCTGCAAATGTTTTAATCACGGATACTGATGGTTCAATAATCTATGTTAATGATGATTTTTGCAAGGTCTCAAAATTCTCAAGAGAAGAACTTTTGGGCGAAAACCCAAAAATTGTTAGTTCATATTATCATAATAAGGAATTTTTCAAAAATATGTGGGAAACAATTCTTGCGGGAAAAACATGGAAGGGAGATATTAAAAATAAAGCAAAGGACAACTCGTATTATTGGTCAAAAGCAACAATTTCTCCTCTCCTAGGTGATGATGGTAAACCAGAACAATTTATTGCAATTCTTACAGATATAACAAATCAAAAAATCTTAGAGGAGAAATTATCAGAGGCATTGAAAAATGTCAAAGAATCAGAACTACAAAAAGAAGAGTTCTCATCTATGATGACACATGAGCTAAATACTCCCCTGGTTCCAATCAAAGGCTACTGCGAAATGCTAAAAGATACAGATACCTTTGGCCATCTAAATGATGATCAAGTTGATTTTATAATAAAAATTGAATCCAATGCCACATTACTTGAACGTTTGATTAGTGATCTCCTTGATGTTCAAAAATTAGATATGAAAAAAATGTCATTTTTGATCACTGAGTTTAGCCTTGACGAATTTATGGATGAAATAAAAGAAAATAACAGGTATATAATGAAAAATAAAAAAATTGACTTTTCTGTAAAGTATCCTAAAAATATTATGTTGAATACTGATAAACAACGATTAAGACAAGTTTTAGATAATTTAATTCGAAATTCAGTTGATTTTGTTCCTTCAAATCAGGGCAAGATTTCAGTTGAAGCAGAATTAAAAGAACAAAATATTATTTTTGCTGTTCACGATAACGGTCCTGGAATTCCTAAAGAAAAGCAATTAAGCATTTTCAAAAAATTCTATCAAATTGATACCTCTGCAACTCGAAAACATGGAGGTACTGGATTGGGTCTAGTGATTTGTAAAGGAATTGCAGAAGGACTAAATGGAAAGATTTTGCTTGAAAGTGAGGTCGGAAAAGGTACTTCGTTTTTTATCCATCTCCCAATTCCTGAAAAGAAAATGATAGTAGAAGAGATGACTAAATCTAAAAAATAAAATTATTTTTGCAGTAAAATGATTCTAATTATTTTCTACATGCCAGCATGAGGATCTTGAAATCTTTTATTCTTATTCTCATCTTAACGCATAATAAACTGCAAAGTAAAAAACTAGATATGACCTTTGATACTGTAATCGTAGATTCACATGTAATTTTACCTCAAGGCATTATTGACAAGAATATAGTAGTTGATGATGGAAAAATTATTGGATTTACGCATGATTTACCAGCATGTGATCAAAAAATTAACGGAAAAGAACTAATTTCTATTCCTGGACCTATAGACACCCATGTCCATTATGGAGTGTATTCCTCAATTGACAAAGCTGCTAAAACAGAATCGCATGCTGCAGCTATTGGTGGAATCACAACAATGATGAGGATGCTTCGATTAGAAAATTCATTTCAATCTTCTTTACCAGATCAGTTAGAAGCTTCATCAAGAAATCATTATATAGATTATACAATACATGCATCAATTTTTTCAAAACAACAAATTGATGAAATGAAGTATTGCATAAAAAAAGGAATTACATCTTTTAAAATTTACATGAATCTTGGTGGAGATGTCGGACATGTCTATATGGATATGAAACCATATACATCTGAACTTGAATCTGCAACTGTGGATGTCGATAATGAAATAGTTAAAGAAACTGTAAAAAATGCGGCTTCTCTTGGATGCCCTGTATTGGTTCATGCCGAAGATTACGAATCTTGTGCATGTGGTATTAAAAATGCAAAGGAAAAAAACCATGATGGGTTATCTGCATGGTCTGAAAGTCGTTCGCCAGAATTTGAAGCAAAAGCAATCGAAACTGTCTGTAAGCATGGGCGTGATTATGGATGTACAATTTATTTTGTTCATATTGGTTCTGAAAGAGCCTTAAAACAAATTGAAGCGGAAAAAGCACTGGGAACAAAAATTTTTGTTGAAACATGTCCTCACTATCTTATGCTATCCTATGAGAAACAACACGGATATCTTGCCAAAGTAATGCCTCCTATAAGAACACAAAAAGATAACCAAGCAATATGGACTGCATTATCAAATAACACAATTGATACCATTGGGACTGATCATGTTGCAAACCAACTCAAATTAAAGTTGAGTGGAGAAAATGTATGGGATGCCTTAGCTGGTTTTCCTGGAATTGGAACTATTATTCCTATTTTGCTTAGTGAGGGAATAAACAAAGGAAAGATATCACTTGAACAATTTGTTAGGTTCACAAGCCAAAATGCTTCACAAATTTTTGGAATGTATCCAAAAAAAGGAATTTTAGATAAAGGCTCTGATGCTGACATTACAATGATAGATTTAAAAAAAGAAGCCAAAGTTTCATCTGATTTATTTGGAGGATATTCAGATTACATCGTTTATGAAGGAATGAAATTGAAAGGTTGGCCTGTTAAAACAATTGTACGTGGACAATTAGTGGCTGAAAACTTTGAAGTTATTGGAAAACTAGGTCATGGGAAACTTGTCGAACGACCTGTTACATAATTTGAACGTATACGAATAATATTTAAAGAAAAATTAACTTAAAGTAAGTATGACAGTGAATTTTTCTCCATGTGTGTTTCTGCTTTTTCTTATTTTGTCAGCTGCACCATTTTTATTCGAAAAATCATTTGCACAAGAAAATCAGATTATCTCTCCAAAACATCAATGGAAACTTTTTGTGGATCTAGATGGCTTGAAATGTAAAGAAGGTTTAATTTTATTACAAAAATCTAATGGATTTCCTGCATGTGTTACTCCTTCAACATTTCTAAAACTAATCGATAGAGGATATGGAAAATTTGATTCATCTCAATTAATGAATCGTCCAGATATGATGACTAATCTTATGAGCGGTATGATTGATTCATCTCAATTAATGCATCACTGGCATACTATGATCTTAAATGATCCCAAAATAATGCAACAAACAATGTCAAATTTTGTTTTACAACTTAAAGAGAATTCAGAATTTATGACAAATATCATGAGTCCTATGATTACAATTCCGGAATTGAGGGAACAAATGATCGAACATATGAAAAATCACAATCAAATGATGATATCTTTTCAAGATCATCCTGGCTGGATGGACTCTGTTCATCAGCCAATAATGGGTTCTAACATGGGTCAAGGAATGACTTCTGGTTGGTACGAAAAAGGTGAATGCTCATGGTGCCCAGAAATCAAACAAAATAGTCTATATCATCATTCAGGTTTTCATCAACCCAAAATTATGGAGGATATGATGCACCATATTTGGATAAATGAAAAAATGAGAAATCAGATGCATGAATTAATGCTTGGCAATATAGGTCATATGGGATTTATGATTAATGAAATAATGGAACCACTAATTGAATTAATGATGAATGATCCTGAATTGAGGGATCAAATGATTGAGATGATGTTAGAACATCAAGGATTTATGGATTCAATTCGGCACGAAAACAAGTTTTTCAATTAGATAATCTCAAACTTTCCACCAGTTTTTGCCTTGTAGATTATGTCTGGTTTTCTAATAAATATCCCTGATTCCATCACTCCAGGTATTTGCTTAATTTTTTGAGATAGTAATTTTGGATTTTTTATTATTCCAAAATCACAGTCAAGTATTATGTTTCCATTTTCTGTAAAAAAAGGATATCCTCTATCCAAAGAACGTAAAATGGTTTTTCCTTTTAATTTTGAAATTTCATTTGAAACTAAATTTCTTGCAAGTGGATGAACCTCCACTGGAACAGTTCTAGTAAAATTTTTTACAAATTTTGTTTTATCAGCCATAATCACAATTTTTTTTGCTATGCTAAACAAAATATTTTCTCGTAGTAAAGCTCCTCCACCTCCTTTTATTACAAATTTTTGCGAATCTATTTGATCAGCTCCATCAAAGACAACATCAATATGATCAACTTGATCAAATTCTACAATTGAGATACCTACCTTCTCCGCAATTAATTTTATTTGAAGTGACGTTGGAACTCCTTTGATATTATATTTTTTTTCATTAATTAATGATGCAAGTGATTTTACAAGGGAAGTAGATGCTCGTCCACTTCCAAGTCCTATGACAAAATTATTTTTCACAAATTTCAAGGCATCAATTGATAATGCCGTCAGAGCACTATCATAGGACAATTACTCTACCTCTGCTTGGTCAAGCTTGGATAGAACATTCATGATTTCTCCTTTAATTTTATCCAAATCATCTGTATCATCATCAAATTCATCTTCAATGTCTGCCGAAGGGGTTGGTTTTTTCTTCTCTGGCTCAGGTAGGGCTTTGAACTGAGTTATCTTTGCAACTTCTTTTGATATATCTGGTCTTGTTTCCAATCTTACAATTGGTTTTTGAGGTGTAGATACTTGGGAAATTTCAATTTTTTTGTTAATTTTTGGCTTTGATTGAATTACTTCTTTCACGATTTCCTCTCTAACTGACATTTGGTTTTCAAACAATGGGAACTTTGGTTCCTTCTTTGATAATTTGGTTAATGTAGTCAATTCAAAGGATTGTCTTGACTTTGTTGGTGGGATAATTACCGGTTCAGATTCTGTGGTAGTTTCTCTCTCAAAATTAAATATGTTCTTCCTTGGTTTAATCCCATCTGGTGATTTTTGTTTTGAAATCTTTGGTTCTGATTTTATGATTTGGGATATTTTCTCTTTTTTAATTTCGGGAACTGAGATATTTGCAGTTGTAATTTTTGATGACAATTCATACAACCGATCATCTAATTTAGATAATTTTTTGTCCATCAAAGTTATTAAGCCATCGCCAACTGGACCCAAGTCTGGATGCTTACTTGCATCTTCAAGTTTTTCTAATTTTGCTAATATTATTCCTAATTGATGTTGGTACCTTACCAATAATTTATCTCGTTGAATTTTTGAAAGTTCCCCATCAGATTGGTATAACCTAGAAATTGTTTTTGTAAGTATGTCTTTTTCTATTTTTAGGGAACTAATCTGACTTTTGATATGTGAGCTTGCTCCAATACTCAAAAGCTGTGATTTATTTCTTGGAGCTTTTCTTACTGCTACTGCCGTTGCAACACCAGCTAATGAACTAAGAATAATAACAATTTCTTGCATCTATGTATACCATTTGATCCAGGAATACTTCCTGCGTTTAGCCTCTGGAAAACCACAACTTGCGCATTCATGATGGCGTTTATGTAACGAGTTTTTACCACATCTTCTACATCTAATGTGTACTTTTTTCTTGGTAAACCCTCCCATTGAAGTTGTGCCTTTTACCATCTCAAATCACCTAATTTGCTGGTGGAGGAGAAATCATGACTACATTATCTCCTCTTACAACGATGGTTCCAAGAGTATTAGACTCTCCCTCAACAGGAATTTCCTCTGAAGAATCTAGTAGCAGATTCATGTGTTGGTCAAAACCGAGCAAATTACCTCTAAGGGTTTTACCTCCTTTGAGTTTTATCAATACTAGCTGATTGATACTCTCATCCAATACTTTTACTGCCATATCAACGGACATCTATTTCACTTATTGGCTTTGGTATTGGGGGATTATATTAAAATTTCATTGGTGAAACTTTGAACCATGCCCAGTAAGGCAAGTTTGACACTTTTTTTCTAAATTCTCAATAATTTCCCGAAATATTTTCTGTCCATCTTTTTTTGTGGCTTTTCTCGGATCTCCCCATATTCCATTTTTCGTAACTCTCAGAAATGATTTGGAAGCAATTTTTCCTAATCTGTTAATCTCTTGATTACTCAAACCCTCAGATATGAGACCCTTTTCAGCCAACTTCATTTTCACCTTGGTTGAAATTGCAAGCATTAGAGATGTTTCTACAAATCCAGCATGGTCAAAACTCCTTTCCAAAAAATGCCAATAAGAAAAGGTAAAAACTTTGATTTTATTTTTTAAAGTTTTTCTTAATTTTACATCAATATTTTTTATCGCTTTGAGATTTCCATGATGTCCATTAATAATAAAAATTGTCTTTATTTTATTTTCATAAAGAGACAAACACAAATCCAAAAGAATCTTCTGAAGTGTTGATTCTCTTATACTCAAATTAAAAAATGGAGCATGTTCATAAGATACACCATAATTAATTGTAGGAAGCAATAAAAAATTATTTTTTTGACATATTGTCTTGGCTACTTTTGTTACAATATCTGAGTCAGTAGATATCGGAAGATGTGGTCCATGTTGTTCTATTGAGCCTACAGGAATAACTGCAATCTGTTTTTTTCCTTTAATAATTTTTCTCAGATTAGGATCAAACAGTGATTTAATTTCTATTGTTTCATTCATTTTAATTTAATGTGGACTTTTCTCCAACGGACTTCAAGTTTGTTTTCCAAATGCATCTTTAAAGCTTTTAGCAAGGTATCGGCTTCCAAATTCTGTCCCTTTAATTTTATCTCTTCTAATGTATCATTTGGGTTAACACTAAAAGAAGCTTGAAAAATTATTGGTCCTTGATCCAAGTTTTCAGTCACATAATGAGATGTAACTCCAATTATTTTTGTCCCTCTCTCATAGGCCTGAGCATATGCCAACGCTCCTGGAAATGCTGGGAGAAGTGATGGATGAATATTAATAATTCTATTTGGATATCTCCAAACAAAGTTTGGGGTAAGAATTCTCATGTATCTTGCAAGAACAATTAGATCAATATTGTACTTTTTACAAATTTCAATAATTTCTGCTTCAGCTTTTTCTTGATTTTTCGCTTCAATTGCCATAAATGGAATTTTTGCTTTTTTTGCAAGTGATTCTAAAGTTTTTTCTGTTCCCACAATAACTGAAATCTTCCCTTTCAAAGAATTCTTTTTGGCAGAAGATAGAATTGTTTCAAGACAAAGTGATTCTTTTGTTACAAAAATTGCAATGTTTTTTTGAGTATTTGTCTCATGATGTATATTTACATCCATTTTTTCTTTTTTTGCAAGCTTCTGAATGTCCAAATTAAAATTCTGTACATTAATTTTTTTTGTAAATGATGCTTCAAGATACATTCCAAAAAGACCCTTGATTACATTTTGATTTACTTTCTCAATATTTCCACCATTGGAGAACACAAAATTGGTAAATGTCGCAACTATTCCTTCTCTATCTTCTCCAACTACTGTTACTCCAATCACTGTTTTTTTCATGACTTTTTTGTTGGACTTTTTCTCATTATTAATCATTCATAGAAAAAGAAAATTTAAGATGCGGGAGGTGGGATTCGAACCCACGAACTCCTAAGAGATAGGGTCCTAAGCCCTACGCCTTTGGCCAGGCTGGGCGACTCCCGCAAATGATTTGCCGCTAGACACAAATTTATCTATTATTGAGTAGAAATATGGCAAAATTTTTTGGAACCAATGGAATTCGAGGAGTATTCAAAGAAGATTTTACTTTAGAATTTCTCCATGACATGACATTAGCTATTGCAACCTATTTCAAAGAAGGACCTATTCTCATTGGTTATGACGGAAGAGATTCTAGTCCTATTATTGAAAAAATAATCAGCTCAACTCTAAATTATTGTGGAATAGATTCTAAAACTGTAGGACTTGTTCCAACACCATGTCTTGAATTTGCAGTTAAAGAATTAGGTTACAATGGTGGCATAATGATTACTGCATCACATAACCCTCCTCAGTATAATGGAATTAAACCAGTAGCAAAGGATGGAGTAGAAATTTCAAGAGAAGATGAGCTAATAATTGAAGATTTTTACCTTAAAAAAAAATGGATAAAGAATCCTACTCGGTGGGGGCTTGCCGAAATAGAGAAAAAAGCCGTTGAAGTTTACATCAAGGGAATTTTGTCTCAAATTGATTCAGAGAAGATAAAATCTAAAAAATTTAAAGTCGTATTAGATTTAGGAAATGGTGTCCAGGCAGTCACTGCTCCTAGTTTTTGTGAAAAACTAGATTGTAAAACAATTTTAATAAACGAAAAAATTGATGGTTCTTTTCCAGGTAGGGGCTCTGAGCCAACTCCGCAAAACCTACAAGTTCTCTCTAGAACAGTCCAGGAAAAAAATGCAGATCTTGGAATTGCTTTTGATGGAGATGGTGATAGAAGTATTTTTTGTGATAATAAAGGGAGGATATTAACTGGGGATAAATCTGCACTTGTTTTAACAAAACATATCTTGTATAAGAATCCAGAATCGCTAGTAGTCACTTGTTTGAATTCTGGCACTAGTATTGAAACCATTGCTAATGAATCGAGATCCAAAGTTATACGAACCAAAGTTGGTAGCGTCGAAGTGTCTCGTAAGATGGTACCAACCAAAGCTCTAATTGGGTATGAAGAAAATGGGGGATTCATGTTTGGCCCTCATAATCAAGTGCGAGATGGATGTATGACTCTTGCCCTAATGTTGGACATGTTGGCTTCATCAGAGGTATCTTTATCTCAGAAAGTTAATGATCTTCCGCCCTCTTTTACAACAAAAGATAAAATCAAATGTTCTTCTGAGAATTCAAAAAAACTTATTGACTCTCTAAAAGAAGAATTTCCGAATTCTGATACGACAGACGGAATAAAAATTACAAATAATCCTCAAAACTGGGTAATGATTCGACCAAGTGGCACAGAACCAATAATCAGAATATACGGAGAAGCTGAAACCCAAGAAAAACTTGACTTACTAATGTCAGAATACCTTCAAAAAACAAAGTTGGGCATTTCCAGATAACACTTTTAAAACCAATCTCTCGCATCATGGGAATGGAGAATGAACCCTAAGGGTGACAATGTATGGGTAAAGCTTACTATGTAAAATTTGAGACGCCAGAAGACTTAGTTAATCCAATTCTGGAAGCAGTAAGAGTAGCGGCTACAAGTGGTAAAGTTAAACGAGGAACCAATGAGGCTACAAAAGCAATTGAGCGAGGTACTAGCAAACTAATTGTTATTGCCGAAGATGTAGAACCACCAGAAGTTGTAGCACATCTTCCAATACTATGTGAAGAGCAAGGGGCAGCGTATGCATTTGTTCCAAATAAGCAAGAATTAGGAAAATCTTTGGGTATAGACATTACCTCAGCTGCTGCAGCAATTTTGGATGCTGGTGATGCACAACACATTGTAGACCAAGTTGTATCATCAATTGCTAAAATTAAAGGTGGTAAGACAGATCAATGAGTACTACCACTGACGAAGTTACTCAATCTGAAATTATTCAAATTGTTGGACGAACTGGTATTGCAGGTGAAGTTATCCAAGTTAGAGTTAAGGTCCTTGATGGCAAAGATCGAGGAAGAATTCTTACACGAAATGTTAAAGGTTCTGTAAGATTAGGAGAAATTCTAATGCTAAGAGAAACTGAACGAGAAGCAAAGAAGATCAAATAGGTGAAATAATTGAGTCTTTTAGTTAAACCATGTAATTTTTGTGACCGAACAGTTGCAAAGGGATCAGGTACAATGTTTGCAAAAAATGATGGAACAGTTTTGTGGTTTTGTTCTGCAAAATGTAAAAAAAATGCCCTTGAACTAAAACGTGATCCTAGAAAACTAAAATGGACAAAAAAATACGTCAAAGGCGGAATTAAACAAAAGAAACGTTGACTGAAAAATCTCTTTTTATTGTAAAACCTGATGCCGTAGCTAGAAATCTTACTGGCGAAGTTATTTCAAGATTTGAAAGAAAAGGATTCAAACTAATCAAACTAAAATTATTTACCTTTACACAAGAACAAGCAGAAAACTTCTATGGTGTACACAAGGATAAACCATTCTTTGGAGAACTAACATCATTTATCACATCTGGCCCTGTAGTTGTGGCAATTATTGAAGGAAACAATGCAATTGCAACCACCAGAATTATGATTGGTTCTACAAAATCTTTTGAAGCCGTACCAGGTTCAATTCGTGGAGATTTTGGATTGGGATTTACAGATAATATCATTCATGCTTCTGATTCCCGAGAAAGCTTTGATCATGAATCGAGGGTAGCATTTGAGTGATCTGATTTGCAAATTCGTCAGCCCATTGTGGCAGTTTTAGGTCACGTAGACTCTGGAAAAACATCTCTTCTAGATAGAATAAGAGGTACAGGCGTTCAAGGTAGAGAGGCTGGTGGAATTACTCAGCATATTGGTGCTAGTTTTCTCCCAACTGATACTATCAAAAAAACTTGTGGAGATCTATACAACAAATTAGAAGAATCTGAATCCAAAGTACCAGGACTTTTAGTTATTGACACTCCTGGCCATGAGGTTTTTACAAATCTTCGTGCAAGGGGAGGCTCAGCTGCGGACATTGCAATCTTGGTAGTTGATGTTAATCGAGGATTTCAACCACAAACAAATGAAAGTTTAAAGATTTTACAAAGCAGAAAAGTTCCCTTTGTTGTAGCTCTTAACAAATGTGATCAGCTATCTGGTTGGAGAAAATCTGAAACACAATTCATTTCAAAGGCAATAAAAGAACAAGATCAATCAATCCAAAATGATCTTGATCAAAAGATCTATGATGTTGTTGGAACACTGTCTATCTTAGGCTATCAATCTGAAGCATTTTATCGCGTAAAGGACTTTAAATCAGAAATTGCAATTGTTCCAATTTCTGCAAGATCTGGAGTAGGAATTCCTGAATTACTTGCTGTTTTGATTGGTTTAACACAGCAATATTTACAGAAAAGACTAGACCAGAAAGAAAAGGACTCTCGAGGAATTGTTCTTGAAGTAAATGATGAAGTGGGTCTGGGACATTCGGCAAATATTATTTTAATTGACGGGAGTATTAAAAAAAGTGATAGCATAGTTGTTGCAAAACGAGCTTCAGTAGTGGTCACAAAACCAAAAGCAATCCTTTTGCCAAAACCTCTAGATGAGATGCGTGATCCTCGAGATAAATTCAAACCAGTAGATAAAGTCGATGCAGCTGCTGGATTAAAGATAGCTTCTCCAGATCTTGAAGATGTTTTACCTGGAAGTACACTTTATGTGGCGCCAACTGAAAATGATATAAAAAAATACACCCAACTCATCGAGACAGAAATGAAATCAGTTTTTGTAGATACTGAAACCAATGGAATTATTCTAAAATGCGATACAATTGGTTCTCTTGAGGCAATAATGGAGATGCTAAGGAGGTCTCAGGTGCCAGTCGCAAAGGCTGATATCGGACCTGTAAATCGCCGAGATGTCATGGAATCAAAGGCAATAAAAGAAAACGATAGACATCTTGGAGTAATTTTATCATTTAATGTCAAAATACTACCAGATGCAAAAGAGGAATCTGAGAGCAGCCACATTCGTATCTTTGAGGACAAAATAATCTATAGTCTTATTGACAATTACAATAAATGGGTTGAAGATGATACTGCACATGAAGAAGATGCAATATTTGCAGAATTAACACCAATATCTAAATTTACATTTCTAAAGGGATATGCGTTTAGAAACAATAATCCTGCTGTGTTTGGAATTCGAATTGATGTAGGTGAACTTCGACACAAAATCTCCTTTATGAATAAAGAGGGAAAAGGCATTGGTAAAGTTCATCAACTTCAACATGAGGGTAAAACAGTAACTTCGGCAAAAGCCGGACAAGAGGTGGCATGCTCTGTTCAAGATGTCACAATTGGAAGACAAATATTTGAAGAAGATGTATTTTTTTCTTATCCGCCATCCCATGAGGCAAAAAAACTCCTTGGAAAATTTGGACACAAACTCAGCTCTGAAGAAATTGAAGTATTAAATGAAATAGTAGAAATTCAAAGAAAAAAAGATGCAGCATATGCGTACTAGCTTTGAAATTCTTTTATCGCTTTTCTAATTTTTAGAGCAATCTCTTCTTTTTGTTCAACTTGAATTACAATTTTGGAGTATCTATGATTTTGCAAAGAAAGTATAATACACTTGTTCAAATCTCTGACATAGTAAAATGTTATTCCATCTCTTCTGAAAAAAGTACCTGCCATAATTAGGCCTGGAAAGTTGGTTCCTGCCTTTGGGGTAAACACTAACCATTTCACAGGAGCAGAGCTAACAGATTTTACACAAGAGAGGGGTATCCTCAAATTATTTTTCAATGCTAAAAACTTCTTGTAGCCTTGAAAATTTACAATAATTGCAGTTTTTGTAATAGAAAATTTTACCATTGATCATCTGTAATTAATTTTGCTTCTTATTTAGAATGCTTTTTACAAATCATATGAATTCCAGGTGCTCCTACTGCTCCCATCATTTTATCAATAATTTGACCTGATTTGAACATGATAAAAGAAGGAATTGACTGTACGCCAAATTTCATAGCAATGTTTTGATTTAAATCCACATTTACTCTTGCAAATTTTATCTGAGAGTATTTCTTGGACATACTCTCAAATATAGGATGCATCATCTTACATGGACCACACCACTCAGCCCAAAAATCAACCAAGGTAGGATTTTCAGCTGAAACTATTTGATCAAAATTAGATCCATCTAGCTCTACTATTCCTGGCTGAACCTGGGATTGATTCTGCTGACGAAGCATTTCTTCAAGTTTTCTTTGTTTGATCTTTTCAATCTCAGGATCATCAGACAATACAATAATCAGATCATCTCTACTAAAAAATCTATATTGCTAGATCCAAATACACCTGATAGAAATCTCTATTATTTTCCAAGATCTATTGAAAGTGACTCAAATCGTTTAGAATGGCAAATGGGACATTCATCAATATATTTTTCAAAACTAACGGAGGTATATACAATTCCACATTCTCCACATATCCTCAGATTTCTTGTTAGTTTTCCCATGATTTTTTTTATTTGAGTATTGGGATTAAAACCTAACTAGCTTTGATTTTTTAATTCCATATACCACAATTGCCGGAGCAACAAGATACATTCCAATATTTGCCATGATTATTGCAATACCATAACCTAGCATTTCTTGCTCGGAATCTGCATTGACTACTGAAAGAATAGAAAGTGAAGATAACATTGGAGTCAATCCAAGCTTTACTGCTTCCTTGAATAACGGATTCTCCCTTTCATAGTCTGCAATTACTGGTGAGAAAGAATAATAGAATTGGTTAAATCCTGTCATAAATGAGACGCCTGACTCTGTACTCATCACCTTATTATCACGAATTTCTCTTAGGATCTGAACTTGGGGTGCCATCTCAGAGCCATATGCTGCAGTGGCAATAAGGCA
>JAOTYR010000118.1 GCA_029861785.1 Candidatus Nitrosopumilus sp. | reverse complement strand
TTTACCCTTGGTACTAGAGTTATCCCTCCCCTTATTGACAGGGTTGCTGCATCTGAACATCGTGAAATTTTACTTTTGAGTGTTCTTGGGGTTTGTTTTGGATATGCACTTTTGGCAAATATTGTGGGTTTATCTGTAGCAATTGGAGCATTTTTAGCAGGTGTACTTGTGGCAGAATCAAAATCTGCCGAAGTGGCAAAAATCTTATCCAGTCCAATTAAGGATATGTTTGTAGCAATATTTTTCATCTCAGTAGGTGCATTGATGGACGTCTCCCAACTTGAAAACTACATCTATATTGCAATTGCGTTAATTGCAGTTGCCACTGGAATGAAGTTTGGTGGAAATATGCTTGGAAATTTTATATTCAGACAAAAGCGTGGAAAATCACTTCGTTCTGCTTTTGCATTGGCTGCCCCCAGAGGAGAATTTTCTATCGTAATAGTAAAGACTGGGGTAGATATAGGTGCAGTTAGCGCATTTTTGTTCCCATTAATTGGTATAATTTCTATAATCACTGCCTTTCTCTCTCCCTTTTTGATTAAGGCAAGTGACAAAATAACTCCGTCGTTGAAAGAAAAAGATGTCTGAAGAACTAAAAAAATTACTCCAACTGGCTCATGAAGGAATAACTATTTTTGATTTTGATGGTAAACCAGTACCTTGTATTATTATGGAAGAAAAAAAATATGATGGAATCTTATCAGCAGTTGCAGGCAAAGCCCTCTCCATAAACACTGATCTTAACATATTGCAAGATGGATTGGGACATGTTTTTGTTGAAGTTCTATTGACCTTTTCTCAAGGAGGAATTGTTGAAAAAATCCTAATCAATGCAAATAAAGACATTTCATTTTTTCAGTCTCTAGCAAAAACATCTATGATTGCTCTTTCATCACCTCATTCCTCATATGGAAAAGATAATGTGTTTATGATTCAACTACCTAAACCTGAAAAAGCCGAAGATGCTCTTGAACTCATTGAAAGAGGAATAAAACAAACTAATCATGAATAGTGATGGTATAGCCATGATTGTTGCAGTAATTTTACTAAATTAATCTAGTTTTTAGTCATAATTTGAAATTATTTTTTGGGAAGGATGAAAACTCGTAAATTATTGTCATATCTTTGTTCCACATCTTGGACAATAATTTCCATCTGATTCTAAACCACATGTGGTACAAATCTTTGTTTTAATTTTATTTGATTTGAATTTGATAAACTTTAGAAAAGGTAAAAAAATAATGGGCAAAAAGAAAAAGTATATTCCAATAGACCATAAGAAAAATGAAACCAAAAGTGCTATGGCTATAATTGCAATAGTAAGAGGTAATCCCCTCATGCTCATATTCTGCATTCAATTTTATAATTGAATTTCTTTGCCTATTAGACTTGATTATTTGAAATAATTTTTTTTGGTAAGGTTTAACTTACTTTTTTAGGGATATTATTGTACAAGAGAGACTTCTCTTTTACTATCATCGTGAGGATCATACCCGCGTTTTTTGTGTATGGAATCAATGACTCCTCTAGTAAATTTATCAAATTTTTTATCTTTCATAGAATCAATTACTTCATCCACCGTTTTTTTCATATCAATTTCCTTGCATCTCTGATCTGCTTCTGAACAATAGAACTCTATGTATTTTTGAATGTAATCATATTCAGGTCCTTCAATTCCAATTTCTAATCTTCTTCGGCTTAACCTTTGTCTCCACGTTTCACTCATTGAATCAATTTCAATACAACTTTACAGAATTTAAAGGCAACAGATTTTGAAATTATTTTTTGGAAAGGATGAGAATTGAAAAATAGACTAGATAATCTAGACTTGGTGTATCATAATTCTATTAATGTAATACTTTGCAGAATTTCTAATGACTTTAAACACTAAACTTTTGGCAGGAGCCCTAGCTCTTATACTAGTAGCTGGAATGACTAGTCCAGCATTTGCAGGCGCCTTTGACCAAATTGTTGAATGTACTGCTAATCTAGATGGTGCTCAAGAAGTTCAACCAGTGGACACTGAGGGTACTGGAAGTGCAACTTTAAGCTTGGATACTAATACAGGTTTACTTAATTGGAATATCGAATTTTCAGATTTATCAGGTGTTAATACTGCAAGTCACATTCATGGACCGGCCCTTGAAGGTCAAAATGCTGGCGTACAAGTACCGTTAGGAATTGGTTCTCCTATTATAGGTGGAACTAACATTGATGGTTCTCAACAAGCAGATTTGCTTGCTGGTTTATGGTACATTAATATTCATTCTGAAAATTTTCTAGGGGGCGAAATTAGAGGACAGATAAATTGTGGTGAACCACAAGTTGCAGGTGAACTCTTACCACTTGACTCAACAGCACTGCTCATTGGTGGACTATCCTCAATGTCAATGTGGATGATACCAACAGTTGCAGGACTTGCAGGTGCAGGGCTTTATCTGGTAAAGTACAGAACAAGAGATTAATTCTCTTTTTTATTTATGAAAATAAATTCTAAAACATGGAACATCTAGTATAGACTACTCCTTTCATAATTCTATTAATGTATTATTTTTTTAAGACAATAATGACTTTAAATTACACACAGAAACTCTTGGCAGGAACCTTAGCACTGGTTCTAGTAGCAGGAACAATAAGTCCGGCATTTGCTCAGTTTGCACCACAAGATGACATAAACCCCGCACCATTTGAAGGGATGGATAACACTGTTGCATCATTTTGGGAGGACGAAGAAGTAATCTTCGCACCAGACGGATGTAATGAGCCAGACCTAATTCCAGGGGGATTAGACAATACAGTATTTGATACATTTGGAGACGAGTTTCCATTATTTCCAGAAGACCCAGACTTTGGATCTGACTTTAATGGAACACACACAAACTATTCATTCTTTGTTCCAAACTTTATTGATGATCTAAACCAAAAAGACATGCGAATTCAATTAACTTGGTGTGGACTATCAGAACCAGTAATTGATTCAATTATTACTTCTGATCAAAGTTTTGGCAACAAAGTTCAAAGAAT
>JAOTYR010000041.1 GCA_029861785.1 Candidatus Nitrosopumilus sp. | reverse complement strand
CCATCCCAGCAAACATGGACGAAATTAAAGAAAATAAAGATACTTTAAAAGTAGAAGCGCCAAAAGAGTTTGTTTATGGAATGGTAATGGGGATAGCTTTGGGTTTAAGTGGAGCTATTCTTAGTGCACAAAAAGATGCACCGACTCCCGAGGATCAAATCAAAGTCAGGGACATCGTATACAAAAATATTCCACAAATAAGAGAAAGGATCTTCAATTGCTAAAATTCACAAAAAATGAGATGAAATTCCTCTTTTCTTTAGAAGAAGCACGGTTTGCAACTTGCCATGACAATATCCCCCACGTAAAACCAGTATCATATATTTTTCATAAAGATATAATATGGATTGCAATTGATTATGACACCAGAGCTTTTCAGAACATAAAGAAAAATCCAAATACGGGGATAGTAATTGACCAATACAAACCTGGAGGACATAAGGCTGTTTGTTTGCAGGAAAGGGTAGACATTGTAGAAAGAGGAGAAGAGTTTATGAGAACATACAAATTATTTTATAAAAAATTCAAATGGGTCAGAGATGAACCATGGGGAGAAAAAGAAGCACCATTTCTTAGAATAATTCCACAAAATAAAACAAGTTGGGGAATAAACTAGAAGATATTATAATATTTTTTAATATTTCAAATTATCCTTCTAATTGAAAGTCATAGTGAATTTGCTCTAAAATTATGTAAGATAGATTTGAAATAAACAATTATTGACTATTCTTGAATTGCACTAGCTTCAACAGTAGGAGGGGCATTTACTGGATCAACGGTAATTACAACCGTGTCAAACGCATCTCTACCATTATCATCATATACTCTCAGCTCAAAGACCAATACCTTGATTTCATTATTTGCTACAGTTGGACTTTGGAATGAAGGCTTAACAGAGCTGTTAGAGTCTAATATTACACTTTCACCTGAGGTTTGTGTCCACATATAGTATATTGGTTGGTTTTCAGGATCATAACTTGCACTTCCGTCTAACTGGATTTTGACTTTTTCATTTACAATTCTGTCAGGACCTGCATCTGCCACTATATCCAATGATAAGGTATTTTGAACTGTAACAGTCAGACTGTCAGATACTGTAAATGTTCCATCATATACACTACATGTTAATTCAACTTGTTTTGAATTAATTACACTAGGTGCCGTAAATGTAGTACCAGGGTTTGATGGAGTGTGGATAATCAGATCGCTAGAGGCTGAAGTCCATGTGAAAGTTAATGGGTCATTTTCTGGATCGAATGCATCACAGAACACACTTCCAACAGTATTTTCATCTATTGTTTGGTTTGGACCTGCATCAACGATTGGTTTATTGTTTTCTGGAACAACGATCAAGATCAGCCTATCAGAATCTTTTTGATCAAGTGTATCAGCTACTGTTAATTGTAATATTACACGTTTAGTGTCACCAGGTGCTACAGTTGGCGCAGTAAAGGAAATTACTGCGTTAGAGCCATCAAAGGTTACTTTATCACCGGAGATTTGTTTCCAAGAATAGGTAATATCATCACCATCAGGATCCATTCCAAATCCGGTTATAGTTACTTCTGATTCACTGATAACCCTCCTATCAGGTCCTGCATTTGCATTTGGTGGATGATTTTGTTTTGTTACAGTTACTTTAACATCATCGGTATCAAAGTTGCCATCAGAATCAGTTACCTTTAATTCAAAAACTAATTCCTCAGAGTCTTCTTCTATAAATGGACTGACAAAATAAACTTCTTCCAATGTTCGCTGATGGAGAGTAACCTCAATGCCAGATTTTTGAGACCATTGGAATTTTAATTTAACATCCTCAGGATCTGATCCACTACCGACTAGATTTACAAAGACATTTTGTCCAACTGTTTGGTCTGGTCCTGCATCTGCAATTGGAGGTCCGTTAAATGGGAGAACTTTTACCATTGCAATATCAGATGCCCATCCATTACCTTCAGAATATCCCGTAACTTGGAATGAGAGTAATTCTGGTTGGTCATCTTCTAGGTCAGGTGCAATAAACTGAACATTGTCACCAACATAGGAATTTAATGAAACAGTAGAACCGATTAATTGAGCCCATGAATATCGAATAGGTGCTCCGTTTGATGTTTCTCCTGTAACGTCCATGGTCACAAGTTCACCTTCCCTAACAGTTTGAAGGGGTCCGGCATCAATGGAAATTAATCTATTTTTTAAAAGAGAATGATATGGATAAATGCTTGCAGAATCACTTGCAACACCACCGAACCCATCATTAACTGTAAGTTTGAAGGTCATTGGTGTAAAATTTGAAAAATCAATAGAAGGAGAAATGACAGTAAGATATCTTAAATTAGTATTTGCCAATTCGATTTCAGGCCCATCTGTTTGCACCCAAGAGTAAGTTAATGGATCATCATCAGCATCTACTGCACTTCCAACTAGAGTAATCGCATTTATTGATGGGAAAATAATCTTGTCACGACCTGCATCAACAACTGGTATATGATTAATAGGATTTACAACAATTTCAACAATATCTGAACTCTTTGCGTTAAATGGATCAGTCACTGTAACCTGGAAGGTTAATACTTTGATCATTCCATTTGCAACCTCAGGGGCCATAAATTGCGGAGTGGCAATTTTATTCGAGGATAATTGCATTGGTTCTCCATCAAGTTGTACCCAGAGATAAGACAAATCTTCATTATCAGGATCAAAGCCCTGACCAATCAAGGTAACTAGTTTATTCTCCACGACATCAACGGTTTCTATAGTCTGTGCATGAGAAATTCCAGAGGATCCTAGAACTAAAATGGCAGCAAGACTAATGCTTAAAACCAGAAAAAGAGTCGTTTTCACCACCACCCTCTATCAATATCGTATATTAATCAAACGTCTAACTCTACCTCAAGGTAATTTTGTCAGATCTAATGTAAAAATTGTAAAGTCTAATCAAAAATAAATAAAAACCGCGAAATCCCTAGAAAAGTAACTATATGAAAATCGATCACATTGCAATTGCAGTAAATAATGTAGAAGAATCTGCCAAAGTATACCAAGAAGCCCTAGGTATAGATAGTATTGAATTCGAAACAGTCGAATCAGAGGGAGTAAAAGTTGCCATACTCCACTTAGAGAATGGAAGAATTGAATTAATGCAACCTACAAACGACACAAGTCCAATCAAAAAATTCTTGGAGAAAAAAGGCCAAGGTTTGCATCATATGGCATTAGAGACAAAAAATATTGAAGGAGAAGTTACCCGAATGGAAAATTGTGGAATTCAATTTTTAGGAAAAGTTAGACCAGGATCAGCTGGAACAAAAGTTACTTTTATTCACCCAAAATCATTGAATGGAGTTCTTGCAGAACTTTGTTCTCATCCAAAATAATTTTTTTATTCCATCATCCGTAATGTGTCCGATGCGGTGATTATACCTATAATTTTTGATTTTTTTGAAACTAGAATGCATTTTGAATATCTTATCAAAGGAACCAAAACATTTGCAGGTGTATTAAAATCCACAATAGGCGGTACAGGTTCCATCGTATCAGAAAGATTAGAATTTTTTAATTCTGCCTCGCCCACATCTGCCAAGTGTTTAACGATTCCATCTTCAGAAATTATTCCCACAGGTTCATTATTCTCAAAAACGGGGATTTGGCTAATGGATTGTTTGTGCATTTTTTTAATTGCGTCATGAAGAGTGTTTGTTGGTTTTAATTTTACAATGTCCTTACTACAAAAATCTCCAGCTTTATGTGAAGAGGATTTACCTTCCATATCTCCTAAAATATCAAAGATATTTTTTGCAGTGTTGTAACTAGGTTGACTACGTCCTGATTCAATTTGATTAATCATAGAGGTACTAACTCCAGTTAGTGATGCAAGTTTTTTTTGAGTGATTCCAATTTTGAGTCTCATTTGTTTGATAGAATCTACTCTAGGTAACATGATGTTTTCAATTTATTGTATGGGGTTTAAAATATAGGTATCACTATTTGGATTTAGTTTTAGGTTGTTCAATTGCTGCCTGAGCTGCTGCAATGATTGCGATAGGAATTCTATGAGGGGATGCGCTGACATAGTTTAGATTTGCTCCATGACAGAACTTGATAGAATCAGGATCGCCACCATGTTCTCCACAAATTCCAATTTCCATCTTTGGTTTTATCTGTCTACCTTTAGCAATTCCAATCTCAATGAGGCTGCCAACACCATTAACATCAATGGATTGAAATGGGTTTCGCTCAAGTAACTCTTTTTCAATGTATTCAGGAAGGAATTTACCCTCAGCATCTTCTCTGCTAAAGCTAAATGTTGCCTGAGTCAGATCATTGGTACCAAAACTAAAGAATTCTGCAGTCCCTGCAAGTTCATTTGCAGTAAGCGCTGCCCTTACTACTTCTATCATAGAACCAAAATTAATTTGTAATTTCATCTGGTGTTTTTTTTCAATTTCTTTTTTAATATCATCGTAAATTTTTTTTATGTGGTTTAATTCTGCAATGCTGCTAACCTGAGGTATCATGATTTGAGGATGAGCTTTTACTTTCTTTTTTGATAAAAATGCGGCGGCCTCAAAAACTGCGCGGATTTGCATCTCATAAATTTCAGGATATGTAATGCCTACCCTTACGCCTCTATGACCCATCATAGGATTAATTTCAGCAAGATCTCTTGCTCGATTAAAAACAATTTTGGTTTCTTCAAGTTCTTTAGCATCATTTTTTGATTCCAATCTGTGAATTTTTTCTGCCAGTTCCTCCGGATTAGGTAGAAATTCGTGGAGAGGAGGGTCTAATAGTCTAATGGTTACTTCGTATCCCTCCATTGCTTTTAGGATTTCAATAAAATCACTTTTTTGTAACTCGCCTAATTTTTTCAAAACTTTTTTACGCTCTTCAATAGTTTTTGTCATTATCATATCTACAAACAATCCAATTCTATCTCGTCCATTGAACATTCGTTCAGTTCTACAAAGTCCAATACCATGTCCTCCGTATTGTCTTGCAAGCTTTGCAGCATCTGGAGTATCAGCATTTGCTCTGATTCCAATTTTTTTGGATTTTTGTGCCCAATCCAAAACAGTCTTAAAGTCTTGAGTCATTTTGGGTTCAATCGTAGGAACCTCTCCGAGGTATACCTTACCACTACTTCCATCAATTGTAATTGCATCTCCCTCACTGATTTTTTTATTGTCTATGGTTGCAGTTTTTTTATCATAATCAATTTTCATATCAGAGCATCCAACAATGCATGGTTTTCCCATCCCTCTTGCCACAACTGCCGCGTGAGATGTCTTCCCGCCTCTACTAGTCAAAATACCTACGGATTCAAAAAAGGCTGGAACGTCTTCTGGTTTTGTTTCTTCTCGGATTAAAACAACTTTAGTTCCACTCTCACCAAGAAGGGTTGCTCGTTTTACATCAAATACAGCAATTCCACTAGAAGCCCCTGGAGATGCGGCAATTCCTTTAACTATTTGAGAATAATTTTTTATGGTTTTTTGATCAAGTGTTTTATGAAGAAGTTGTTCAAGTTGCTCTGCGTGAAGTCGGGTTAATGCACGATTTTTATTAATTAGTTTTTCTTTAACCATATCAACTGAAGTCTTTATCATTCCAACAGCATTCATTTTTGCATTTCTTGTTTGTAAAAGATAGAATTTTCCTTGCTCAATTGTAAATTCAATGTCTTGTGGTTCTTTGTAATGTTTTTCTAGTTGTGAACATGTTTTGGTTAATTGTCTGTATGAATTTGGCATCTCTTTTTTCATATCAGATACTTGTTTTCCAGTTCTTACTCCTGCTACCACATCTTCCCCCTGTGCATTTACAAGATATTCACCATAGATATGATTCGAACCATCTCCAGGGTTTCTTGTAAACACAACTCCTGTGGCGCTATCATTCCCCATGTTTCCAAATGCCATAGAAACAATATTTACAGCAGTACCATCTGCAATATCTTTTGTAATGTTGTTTTTTTCTCGATAAACGATTGCTCTCTCTCCCATCCAGCTTCCAAAAACCGCCTTTATTGCCAGCTCCACTTGATCAAAAGGGTTTGAAGGAAATTTTGCACCAGTATGTTTTTCACAGATTTTTTTGTACTCTAAAACAATCTTTCTCAAAGAATTTTCATTTAAGGAACTATCTTCATTTACGCCTTGTGTTTTTTTGGCTTTTTCCAAAACAACATCAAATTTTTTATCATTTACTCCAAATACAACTTTGCCAAATAACTGAATAAAACGTCTATACGAATCCCATGCAAATCTTGGATTCTTGCTTTTTTCTGCAAGGCCTTCAACTGTAATATCATTCAAGCCTAGATTCAAGATAGTGTCCATCATTCCCGGCATAGAAATTGCAGCTCCAGATCTTACGGAGACAAGTAAAGGATCAGACTTGGAATTCCATTTTTTGCCTGTTTTTTTCTCAATTTTAGCTATATTTTTTTTCATTTCAAGAATAAGAGATTTTGGTAATTTTTTGTTATTTTCATAGTATTTTTTGCATACATCGGTAGTAATTACAAATCCTGGAGGAACTGGCAACTTTAACCTAGTCATTTCACATAGACCAGATCCTTTTCCACCAAGGAGTTTCTTGTTCTTCCCATCGCCTTCGTCAAAAAAGTAAATTTGTTTCATTTTTTTATCTAGATAATCCAATCAAAAACAGAGGAATTTAAACTAATTTGAAATTGAAAAATATATCATTTATAGTATTTTTGTTGATAAATCAAATGAATTCAAATATAATTTGGTTTAAGATTGAAAAATTAAAGTTTGTAAAAAGCATCTACTGTTGAACCTCAGGAAGTAGTCAAAAGGTTCCCTCTATGCCAGTTGACAATATTCGCATTTTTGAATGCTCCTTTCTGATCTAGTTTCAAGTTCAACCTTGCACTCTAAACAGATTATTCTATTTCTCATGTAAATCTATGAGTGATAAATTGATTTTAATGATTTTATTTGTCGGAGTCAAACCTATAGTTCACATTGATTTGACAAAATTAAAGCATATTAGATCAAGAAAATCAGGACAGAGCTTTGGCAAATTCACTTATTGTGGAACTCCAACTTTTAGCTTTGATTATTCCACTTGCAACTAAAATTCCTTTTGAACCAAGATCGGATGCTTTTGCTACATCCTCACCAGAAACGATTCCAGCTCCACAAAGTAATTGTGTTTTATTTTTTGAAATTTTTAAAGCTTTGACTGCTTTTTCTATCAAGTCAGGTTTTTCTTTAGAAACTGCTTTTCCAGACCCAATCAATTCAGGAGGTTCAATTGCAATATAATCTGGATTTAATTTTGCATATTTTTTGACTTCAGATACATTTTTGACACATAAAACTGAAATCATTTTAAGATCATTTAGTTTTGAAATAAGGTATTCAATTTCTTTGGTAGAAATTCTATGTTCACTGTGGTTAATTAAAGACCCGCTAACACCTGATTTTTTTAAAAGTTCTGGAACAATAAACCCAGTTGTACTTCCAACCTTCGAGGAATCAACATGTTGAGCCAAGATTGGAACCGAACCCCCCGATACTAAGCCTATGAGGTGCTGGGGCGGAGCTACCACAATTTTTATGTTATATCTTTTTGAAATTTTCTCAACAATTTTCACAAATTTGATGATCTTATCTCCTGCAATCTCTTCATAATTTTTACAGTTAATTATGAACATCTTTCATTGAAAAATTCCATATATTCTATTTAATCTTTGATTGAGAAATCAATGTGTTTTTGAGATTTCATATTTTCGTTTCATAATTAATACAGCCATCATTAGAAATATGGCTGCAACATTTGTGCCTATGATAAATACATCATTTACTATAATTCCATAGATTAACCATAATGCTGCACCAGCGGAAATTAAAATCATCAGATATTTGGAGACGTCTTTGAGGCTTTTGGTTTTGTATCCTTTAATTAATTGCTCAACCCATCCAGAAAGAATTAAAATTCCAGCAAGAGTTCCCAGAATAGTTAAAAGTGTTCCGTCAACGTCCATTTGTTCTTAATCTAACTCCAAAAAAATTCATCTAATCCAGTTTGCTTTGGTTTCCCAAGAATAGTATCAAAATCCATATCCATCGATGAAGTTATTTGATCCAATGTAGATTCCATAAATTCCATGTATTTTTTAGAATCAATCTCCTCTTTCTTAGCAAGTTCAAGGGGCTTTACTCCAGGTTTATTCAAGATTTTAACATAAGAAATTTTATCTCCTTTTTTTACCTCACGAATTGATTCTAGCTGTCTCGCTGCCCTTATGTGTTGAGGAATGGTTTTTACATATTCTGAAGGAGCCTTGCTAATCATCACATTAAAAGTTAAATCCTTTAAGGGGATCTCTTTTTCGTCAATTTTTCTTGCACAGCCTGCAATCTTTTCACTGATTTGTTTTTTTGCTCGCTCAAAGTCATCCATAGTTTGGACACCAGATAAAATATCAAGCAATTCGTAGAATAGTTTTTTTATAAAAGGTGGTGTGTGAGATTTTTTTCCAGTCAAACCCTTTACGTCTACTTTACCAGCTTTGGTTACACCAAGATAATTTTTCTTTCGTTTACTTAAAACACAATAACGATAGACCTTATCAATTTCCAAATCTACCCCATGATCCTTTTTTGCTTGCTCTATTACTTTTTGAATTTCTTCTTGAGATGGGTTTTTTATAAAAATAGAGTCTGTATCTCCATAAAGGACTTTAATTCCAATAGATTCACATTTTTTGATGGTCTCAAGAATGGTATATCTTCCAATGGCAGTAGTTGCTTCGGCTGCAGGTAGAAAATAAAGTGGGAATATTTCAGCACCCATTACTCCATAGCTTGCATTTAGAATTACCTTAAGTGCCTGGCTGACTACGGTGTATTGTTGTCTTTGCTCTGCTGACAGCGTTTCTTTTTTGGATAGGCTCTTGTAGTAATTTACCCTCAAATCTCTCAGTGAACCTATAATTATTGATGTAATCCCATTTCGTTTTGAGCACATCCAATGATTAGTTTGAGGAATAGTGTTTTTTTTGCATTCCTCATGAGAACACCTCACTGTTTCATAAGATAGGTTTTTTACTTTAATTATACTTGGATACAGACTGGCAAAATCCATTACAACTACATCAAAATGAATTCCCTCTATAGGATCAACTACTAATCCTCCTCGATATTTTTTATCTTTGATAACTGCATCAGACAAGACACCTTCCGATCTTCTCTGAAGATCCTCTCTTTTTGGAATTAATGCATTTCTTTGCCTGTGTTCATAATAGAGGAGGCTTCTAATCCATTGTGATACTCCAAGTCTTGCAATATCATCAATTGGCATTCTACCAATTCTTGCAATAATTACAAGCAAATTCATTAAAAGATCATGGTTAAAACTTGTAAGTTCGTATGTAATCAATGCATCATTGTAGCAATAATTGGCCGTTTGATATAGATTAAGATCTCCTAACTCAATTCCGTAATCAATTTTTTCTTTTCCTAAAAGTGCTTTTGAAACGCTATTTAGCGAAAAATCAGTATATGATTGACTAAATGCATAAATCTGAAAGGAGCGATTAGAAAGAGTTCTATACAAATCTAAATGAACTCCATGTTTTAGGGTAGCAGAATCCCTCATCATGTAAAGTGGATTATCGTCTTTTTTGATTCCAAGTCTTTGTGCCCTGTTGTAAAGATAGGGCAAGTCAAAATCATCCCCGTTGTACGTGAGAACAAAAGGGAATTCTTCCATTATTTTAAAGCCATCAAGTATCATTTGTTTTTCTTGATCTTTTTCATAAAATACAACTCGAATATTTTCATCTAGTTCATTTTTTCCCTCCTCAGTATCTTCTGTCCTCAAGACAAAAATTTTATCAAATCCGTCAGTTCCTTTGAATCCTATAGCTGTGACCTTCTTTTCTGCAATCTTTGGGTCTGGAATTCGACCAATTTCAGCCTCAACTTCTATATCTACGCTCAGACGTTTAATTTTAGGAATAGGCTGATTAAGCAATTCTGCCCAGTCAGTTATACAATCTTTGAACTCTTTCGAGTCTACCATACTATCACTGTCTACCTTATCCCAAAGCAGGCTTTTTAGAGCAATTTTAATTTCATCTGAAATTTCTAAATCATGAGGTTTTATTTTTCCATCAATGATCTCATAATATTTCCCAACTATCAAGGATCTATCATAGAGATAGTTTTCATAATATTTGATATCAGACTCCCATGTCTCAATTACATTTCTAATACTTTTTTCCCCAGTAGTTCCTCCAATAGCAAGAGGATCTGAAACAGTTATTTTTGAAATTTCAATATCCTCATCTTTGATTAAATCGTGACGATTAATTTTTTCAATTTTTAAAATATCTTCTCTTTCTTGGAGAAAATCTAAATCATCGGGCTCTAGTTTTGAATAGCAATATGGTTTGTGATTTGTCTCATCTAACCATAAGATTAATTTTTGAGATTCTGGATCATAAAATTTCAAAACAGCAGATCTAGATATGTTATCATATGTTGCCGATACCAACATTGATGGAGGCATCGAAAGAATTTTTTCCGCTTTAGTTACTTCTACTTGCATAATATCACTTAGGAGGAGTTATTGTATTTGTTAACAAGTTCTTGGGCCCACTTTGAAATTGTATTTTTATCTAATTGTATTACCTCTACTCCTGCTTCTTTTAATAAATCAAAATCGGTTTCAGGATAAGAGTCGAGACATACAAATTTTTTAATTCCTATAGTAATTGCCATCTTTGTGCATTCCAAACAAGGTACAAAAGTAGTATACAAAATTGCTCCTGCTATTCCGGCCTCTATCCCAAGGATAGCGCAATGCATTATGGCATTAGCTTCTGCATGATTGCAAAGACATCTATCTAATGATGCACCAGACTCAATTTTCCCCTCCATTCTTAATTGACATCTCTTGCAACCACCATCAAAACAATTTTTTATGCCTGGGGGAGTTCCATTGTATCCTGTAGCAAGCTGTCTATTATTACGCACAATTACCGCTCCTACCTGTCTGGTTAGGCAGTTTGAACGAAGTTTTGCCAGTTCGGCTTGAAGCATAAAATATTCGTCCCAATTAGGTCTTGCAAAAGATTTGCTCATACCAAAAGAAATTATTTGATCAATATATGAATTCGTTAAATTTGTTTAACAAATGAAATTCAAAAAATAATAAAGTACTGATCGATCAGGTGTCTTTTTGATGATTAATTTATACATAATATTCTTAAACAACCCCAAGAACAAGTTAGCATGGCAAGTTATGCAGCAGAAGTTAGTGTGATTCATAAAAAGTTTCAAAACGCCGTAAAAAGAGCAAAAACAAAAAAAACACTCAACCAAGCATACAGCGTACATAAAAAAGATCATGAACGCTTACTAAAAAAACACCTACGAGAAGAAACTGCTATGATTAACAAGGAAAAGAAAAAGTT
>JAOTYR010000040.1 GCA_029861785.1 Candidatus Nitrosopumilus sp. | reverse complement strand
TATACCATTGATCTTGTGTTTTTTTACCAATTCATTTTTTGATAGAATTTTAAGATGATGTGCAACCGTTTTATGATCAAGGTTTAGCTCTTTTGATATTTGATGAGCATTAAGGGATTCTGTATTTAATAAATTCAAAATTCTTGCTCTGTTTGGACCTCCTCTGGTACCAGATATGATGTACCATAAAATACCCTTAAATCTTTGATAGTCATCATTTTTTTTAAAGTCACCAGGTTGATTATCTTTAAAAAAACGAAAAATACATTTTGGTAAGAAAGTACAAGAAATTGTAATTGTTGGCATAAAAGAGATTGCTGAATAAAACATCCTCCATTCCAATATTTTTGATAATAAGATAAAGGTTTCAAAAATTATTTTTGCCTTTTTTTTATTTTTGGAGTCTTACAAATTGAAAGATTGGGGTCTAACTTGGATAATTGCCTTTATTTCCCAAATAAATTTTTGAACTATGCAAAAAATCATACCTATGGCAGCAATTGTAGGGATAGTTGCCTTAATGGCAATTCCTGCTGGTTCTGCCTTTGCTGCAACACCAGGATTTGGAATGTTGTTCTATGAAGGAGAAATTGTAAGAACAGTGGTTCCTCCATCAGAAATCAAAAAAGGGTTAGATGACTTCTATGCAGTAACTAATTCTACAAATGGTCAACTTGGTATTGCAGCTGTTGCTCCAGGTGATCGTGGCTATCATGGAGGTCATTGGATAGTAAACGAGGTGACATTCAACGTAGAGCCATACTTGCTTGATTCAGAACAAGCAGTACTTGATGCAGAAGATAAAGGGGACGTTTCAATCGACAGAAATGTTTCAGCATTTTTATGTCCCATTCAACCAGTACGAGGAAACTAACTTTCCCATATTTTTTTTATTTCCAAAAAAATAATTTCAAAATAACAATTGTTTTTTAGGCTAAGCAATATTTCGAAAGATTTACACTTATTTTCTTACTAACTAGTTTCTTTGGCTCATCAAATTCAACAAAAGGCAACCCTGATAAAAATAATTCTAGATTGGCTTCAAGCGTACCAAGACAAACTTTTTTCTTCCCCTCTTCAAGCTTTATCTCCATCTCCTTAAAACCTCCTTTAGAGGTTATTTCAAATCTTGCCCGTTTAACATGTATAGTTTTTCCACTGATTCTAATTGTATACTCGATAAAGGGTTTAATTGGGTCAATCTCATAATTTACATCGAATTTGACATAGGGTTCTTTATCTTCTGTGTTGATCTTGATATTTTCCAAGGCCAAATTTACATAACGTTGTGGCACATTTATCATCAATCTTACAACAAGATCATTTGCTATTTCTGAGACAAGATTATCTGTTCCCTTTTCAGCTTTTTTGTACCAGTCTGCAAGCTCTTGCAAGTTCTCTGATTGTTGCTGAAGTTTTGTTTCAAGATCATCGGCTATGACATTATTCATCTCTTCATCGACTTTAGCTAATATTGCCTCGAAGGTCTCCTCATCTGCAACTAAATCGCTATTCAAAGTCAAACCTCACATCAATAGATACGTTTGTTGTCTTTGCTCGTTTCTTTTCTGCTTGTTTTTTTCCTGTCTGCTTTGAATGGTGTGATTTAATTTGTGAATTAGATGCTCCTTCCGTACCGCCAATGATACCTGCTTTGATAGAAATAATAATTCCAACAACAACTGCTGCACCAATTACTATTGAAACAATCACTTCAGTTGAGAGGTCAGGTTTTGTAGTATCAGACAAGGTAACAACTATCTTAAATTGTGTGGTCACACTATTTCCTGAAGAATCTTCTGCTGTGCAAAAAACTGCCGTAGAACCAACTGGAAACTTTGACTCAGGAGGAGGATTGCATGTTACCTTTGGTGTTCCAAAACCAGCCATTGCTTTAGGTACTAGATAGTCAACTGAAAGGCCTGAAGGATCAGTTGTTGACTCCTCAATATTTTTCGGAATATTAAAAAACTGAGGTATAATTTCCTCCGTATCTGGACATCCATCAGTATCTTCATATCCGTTAAAGTTTTCTGGTTCAAAGTCACACTGATCAATTTCATCCACTATTCCATCCTCATCAGAGTCTATACGTGATGGAGGGATAGAAGATACTTGAATGGATGATGAGATCTGGTTGTCCTTGACATTATCATCTGGAGGAGAAATATTTGTAATTTTTACAGTAATGGTTTGGTCTTCAGTGGCCTCATCATGTACAAATACTCTGTAGCTTGAATCTGTAGTAAAATCTGGAGGAAATCTTTCATGATTTTCAATCAAAATATTTCCGTGATAGTTTCGATCTGGAAAATATGTCTCATCAAATCTAAGTCCAGATGACAATTCAGTAATCAATTGAAATCTATGAGTCATTTCTGGCCCCTTGTTATAAAATTGAATTTGATAATCAAAGGTTTGACCTGCAATAACAAAAGAAGGAGGATTTGAAAGGTAGGAAAGATTCAAGTCTGCTGTGGGCCAATTGTCAGGACAGCCATCAGAATCCTGATATCTGTTATAGTTTTCAGCCTCTTTTGGACAGGAATCAACAAAATCCAAAATCCCATCATTGTCAAAGTCAGAGCCAAGAATTTGTATTGTATGAGAATCACTAGCAGAATCCAAGTTTGCCTTAATTTCGTATTGTCCTTTTTGAGTTTCATTTGGAATGGTGAAAAAATCTGAAAAGGAACCATCAGGTTTAACCTTTGTTTGACTTACAGATATGATAGTCAATTTATCTGATACAATAGTGATTGTAACAATTCCAAGTTGAGATGAATCTCCTGTAATTCTGACGGTTTCACCTATATCGTAAATTGATTTATCTGATGTTACAAATATCTTGGGTGGTGAATCAAAAAAAGTACCATCTATCAAATTTAATGGTCCTGAACCCTCATTATCAATACAATCTTTTGGCAAGGTAGGATCACATGACAAATTGGATTTGAACAGAAAGTTTGTATCTGATGCATAAGATGGAACTATGATGAAACTTAAACCAAAAAGAATTGCAAAAAAACATACAACAAGTATTCTTTTCTCAGTCATTATTAAGGCAATATACACTTAAGTTTGTTTTAAAAATATCTTCATAATGTTATTTTGATTCTATTATTTCATACAATTAATACTGAATCTTTGATTTTAATGGTAATTTGAATTAGACCCTACCCCAAGTAGGTTGTGGTTTTGAAAAATTATCTGGCTTTTTATGAATCATCATTATTTTGTCTCCAGTTGGGATTTTATCGAAAGAATAGGGTATTTGATTGAGAGTGGAATTATTCTATTTTAATTTACATCCTTCCCAAAAAATAATTTCAATTTTTGATTAGAGGGAACTTAACTTTTGGTTTATTTCTTAGAATATCAAACCCATTGGCGTTATGTAACGAATTTGATCAAAAAGTTGTGGTCCCAAGCGAAGGAATTGAACCTTCGACAACCCGGTTTCTGTATGCCTGATATGCTGCTATATCGTCAGCCATCTAAAGCCAACAACTACAGCCGGGAGCTCTACCAGGCTGAGCTAGCTTGGGACAAACAACACGAGTACTTTTAGTATTAAATAACTATCGTTGCCTGATTTTAACAGATCATTTGCTTGATCTAAGAAATAATAAATACTGTCCTTCAAAATTTTTAACATGTCTGAGCTTAAATTATCTTATCCAGGTTATGTCTGTGCACCTTATCTTCATAATATTGACTCTGTTGAATTAAAAGACAGTTGGATAAAATCAAAAAATATTGAAAAATTATTTTTTGCAACAGCTACTTTTTCTATTGATAGCCAGCCTTATTTTACAGAATCTGCAAATCATTACCTTGTGGCAAAATTTAGAGATAATCATAAGGTAGGAAAAGAACTTGAAAAACATAATCAGGACAAAATTTCTTTTGTATTTGACATTAGTGATGATTTGTTTGAAACAGAAAAAGAAGCAGAAACTAATTTTATTTCTGTATACTATTTAGAATATGGAGAATCTGATGAGGATATGATGGAAATAGCATCACTTCTAATCAATCGCAATAAAATAGAAAATGCAGGATATGGACATATGGAAACTTTTTGCACAATACCCACAAAATTCACGTTTCCATATTCTAAAAATATTTTGGTTTTAGAACTTTCAGGTGAAAAGAGTTATCAAAGTGTAAAAAAATACTGTGATCAAACAAGAAAAGATGCAAACAGAAAAGGACTCGCGATGACCAGTCTTGTTAGTCTTTCCATTCTTGAAAGTCTAAAGTAAAATTTTCCAACTGAGTTTTGAGTAGTAAATTTGCTCCTAATTGGGATTTGATGGCAGAATTATTAAATTTTGATCAAAAATTTCTGAAAATTTAGAATATTTGAAAGAGGTGTCTGAAGTCTACGTGATGAAATTTGATATGAATCATACCTGTTTGAACTTTAAAATTATAAAATTACCTAGTTTGAAGATTTGAATTTAGTCAATCAACTCTCCACAATGAATGCAATGAATGGAACCGTTTGGTTGCGAGTAGTGGTTACACCTGACCATCTCTGAATACGACATTATATTATTTTTTTAATTTTTAAGATAATAAACCAATGTTAGTAAATTAAACTACACTTTGGTTGTCCTTTTTTTGCTAATTTTCCTTTAATCCCAAAAGGCTTCTCGAAAATCAATAAAAGGGGTCTCTCCTTTATCTATGCCTGAAAACTTTGTTATGCCTTTCGTTATGATTAGAGTTTTTTTGCTTGAGAAATTCTTTAAAATAATTCTCAAAGGCTGTCTTTTTTATTCTAAAACATAGAAAGTATCTAAAACATGGATTAGGTAATCTAGATCAGATCTTTCATACGGCTTAATAATCAAATAATCCCAATTTTGGTAATGAAGAATGCATTATTAGGAATGCTAATGATAACGACAGTTACGCTTATTCTTGGCTCAGCCCAAGCAGTATATGCGTCATCTTACTCGATAGCTTACAACGAAGTCGAAAATTTTAATCTTATTTTCGATCCACAAGGTCCTGCACAATTCGGATTCACAACTCCTCTCTTTACTAACACCCAAGCAGCTGCAGATGGTATCTTCAACATAGATTCTGTTGATGCTGACGAAGCTCTAAAGGGAAATCCAGATCCTGGTGAGAATACATTCAAACCAAACCGTAATCACAGAGTCGGAGACTATGACCGAGGTGATGCACAAATTGTAACAGTAGGAGATAATCTTCCTATTGATTGGAGAAACGTAGCAGAGGGATTTAAAACTGGAAGTGTAGATCCACAACAAAGCGATGCTTTTGGTCTAGTCGAATGGCAACGTGAGTTTGAAGTAATAGATGCTCCTGTTGTAGTTGTCTTTAGTTTTGATGCGATGCCATACATGGAAGTACAAGTTGATGCAGATGAAGATCCAACTGCCATTGCTCAAGGAACCCTAGAGTGGACTTTATCAATAGAGGATACACTTAATGGAGGAACTATGACTTGGGCTCCAAACGGAATCTCAGGTGATGTCGGTCCTGGTCTAAATCAAGGTGTTCTAAATGTAATTGAAATAGCTGATCCTTTCAGTATGAATGAAGTTCTAACTGCAGATGTCGGTGACGGCACGGGAGAACATTTGTTCCATCCACCTGCCCAAAATTGGCCCGCCATACCAGCTAGTCAATACGTACTTCAAGTTACATTGGCCCCTGGTGTTTACAACTTTGGTTTTTCTCAGATAGAAGAGATGACAGTTATTAGTCAAGCCAGTCCAGTTGTAGCAGGCGAACTTTTGCCACTTGACAGTACTGCACTATTTGTAGCAGGAATTCAATCAATGACAGTATGGATGATTCCAACAGTTGCAGGACTTGCAGGTGCTGGAATTTATCTGGTAAAGTACAGAACCAACAGAGATTAACTCTCTTTTCTTTTTATTTTCCAAAAGATAATTTCAAATTCATCACGATAAGAGTTAAGTAATATTTTCACTTGTTATATTTGGGCGATGGATGGGAAGAATCAATTTGGGATAGCTACCCTATGAAACCTTTAATTTTGTTCTACATTCTACTAATTGAACTCTCAATAATTGGATTTCTGATAGAAGCACGAGCCGAGGAATGGGGTCCTGCTTTACCTGAATGGCTTAGTAATTTTGCGGCAGGTGTGGAAACTTTTTCAGTTGGCCAAAATGAGTCCTTACTTACAATTCAATCAGGGGTTCCAGTCACCTTTTCCTATCTGATAATAACATCACAATAGACTCAGAAAATATGGTGTAGATAAAATCAGGTGGAGCCTTGCAATTAAATTCATAATTCCCATCTTTCGCAAAATATAATTTCAAATTAGACAAAAAAAAGAGTAAATTAAAACTCTATTTGTTCCCCTTCCTTCAAAGAGTACGACTGGTAATGTCTTTTGCCCTTGACATCAAACCAACTAACTTTCATACTTACCTTTCCTCTGGAAGCTTGCTCTATTTTCATAGTGTCGGCCATTTTCAGATGGTCACCTAGTTGTAATTTATTCATTTTTTTCAAAACCACTAAACTGAATTTAGATTTTTAGAGTGAATTTTTCTTACTAGTTACATAAAAGAGAGTTTTCTCAACTCGCATACTTTTGACAACACTAGTTTTTCAATTAAAAATTGCAGTAAAAAGGTCATTAAGGGGAACGGGTTTTTTTAAATGGGATTTTATACCATCTTTTTTTAACAAACTAGTAATTTGATTAGAAGTCAAATCAGCTCCAGAAAATATTATGATTTGCTGCTCTTTTAGAATTTTTTCGTTTTCTAGTGATTGAATTATATCAGTTCCATAAAATCCTGGCATATGAATATCTAAAAGAACAACATCATATTTTTCTTGTTTAATAAGCTCTAATCCTTTTCTTGGATCGTTAGTTACCTTGATGTCGACACCCTTATTCTTTAGAAATTCTGAGAACAAATTGGTGATATCTTGGTTATCATCAATATGAAGTACTTTCACAAAATTTATTCTTTCTATATCGATTATAACAAATGTATGTTCATTTCAAACATTAAATCTGCTAGATTTTTGAACAGTCTAGATTACGGAATAAATTATTCTGGTTCTTCACAAGTGTCATTAGATTCATTTGGTTCAACAGTGTTTTCAATACTGGGAAATTCCAAGTATTCTAACCTCCAAACCCCTTCATTGTTTTTCATATTCATGATACATTCATTCGGCTAATTATACAAAAATATGAAATGTTTTCCTTCCTGTAAATTACTCTTTTTGATTCTAATAGTTTCTAAAAAATAATTCATTAGAATTTGAAAAAACATGTAATGAAGTTAACCTGGATTTTATCTTAAAATCAAGTGTGTTCATTTTGAACAAAAATAATTAACCCTAAAAACAATTTAAATTCTTGAATAATATACCCAAGTCTATGAAAGTATTGTACCACGATAAGTATATCCAAATTTTTGAGGATAGAATAAAATTCAAGGCATGGTGCTTGCCTTGGGGCAAAAAAGAGGTAAAGATAGGCCACATAAAAAAACTGTATGAGAAAAAAATAGGTGCCTTCTCAGGAAAATATAGAATTTCAGGTACGAGTAACTTTCGTGATTGGTTCCATTATGATTCAGAGAGACCTAAAAAAAACAAAGCGATTGTTTTGGAAACAGATTTTAAAATTTACAAAAGACTTTGGATCACTCCTGAAAAACATGTACAAGTCATTAACACTTTGAACAAGATCCTTGCCAAAAAATAATTTCAAATTAACACCAATGATTTTTTGCCCATGAAGCAAATTCAAACTCACTTGATGAACAAAATGAAAGATCTAAATCAGCCAAACCAGAATCTAAAAATTCCGAAATAAAATTAGAATAACTTTTGATTTTCTTTCTCACAATATTTACTGAAGATCCTGTTTGATCACAATATCTACAAACCCATAATATATTGTCATAGAGTAATGTAAGATAGAATCTCTATTTCAGGGGAAATTTTTACTGGTCTTCCCGTTGTAAAAGTTAAATATTCGACTAAAACCTGCTTCAACATGAGCAAACCTGCGGATCTTGGTTCATTAAAAATTGGCTCATACATACTATTGCCTCACTCTGATCAACCTAGTGGAGAACCATGCAGGATTGTCGAATACGATACATCCAAACCCGGAAAACATGGTGCTGCAAAGGCAAGAATAGTGGCGGAAGGAATCTTTGATGGCCAGAAGAGACCTCACGTGGGACCTGTCAGCATGCAAATTCATGTTCCATTAATCAACAAAAAAACTGGCCAAATAATTTCAATCACAGGTGATACTGTCCAAGTAATGGATTCTGAAAGCTTTGAGACCATAGATATCATCTTGATTGATGATGAGGTCAAGGGAAAATTAGAAAATGGCCAAAATGTTGAATATTGGGTTGTAATGGATAAAACCAAGATTATGCGTATTAAAGGCTAAATTTAAAAAAATATCTAAATTTTTAAAACTCTCTTATAATTAGTACTTCCTTCCTGATAATTTGGACAATAATCCGTAAGTATTGGATAATTCAGTGGGAAACTATTTCTGCAAGATTTGTAGGAATTCTCAACGTGACTGCTCAAGATAGTAAAATTAGAAGTAGATGGTGGTATCTTCTTCCCAGTTTCTTAGGGGTAATTGGCGGTATTATTTCTTGGGTCGCGCTAAAATCTTTTGATAGGAATTTAGCAAAAAACTGTATAGTCTTAGGAGTTATCCTATCTGTTTCTGAAGTAGCCCTTTCTCTAGTTCTTTTCATTTATTCAGATAACTTGAATCTCATTACCCAATTTGATTCTATTTCTGAAACAGGTGATTTTGGCATTAAATTCAAAATTGACACTCCATGAAAAAAATATTTTCTGATATTCACACATAACTATTTTAATTGGTAATTTAGTTTTATACTTACATGATGTCAAATCGTGAAAATTTTTACACTCTCTATAATTCCATTACGAATCTGGATCCAAAAATAAGATTTGTTACCATTCTCGATAAAGCGGGAACCATTCTCTTTGGAGGTCAAAGAGAAGGAATCGAAAACTATCTATCCGAAGAAGATCAAAAAAAATCAATTAAACATGTTACAGATGCATGGTTTAGCAGGAATCAATGCTCATCCGGAATAGGTGAAGGCAAGTACGCCGTGGCTGAATATGATAAAGTCAAAAGATTTACTTTTCCTCTTCATAATAACCATATTATCTATATTACAACAGAAACCGAAGTTGACAGTTGCTCTTTTGTAGATAATGTTTTGAAAATTAGAGATTCTTCTTAATCTAATTATTGTGAGAAATTTACTTTCTTTGATTTTTTCATATATTCAAATTGATTTTATTTTTTCCATATGTCCTGCCACGTTTGAGTAAACTGCTTTAATGCTTGACTATATGTTGTTGCAGGTTCCATCGAGCTCCAATATTTTGCCCATTTATCGTCAAAATATTGCAAAGATTCCAACCCACTTGCTTTTACCATGTTTTGCCATTCTTTTTGAAATTGGGAAATTTGCTCCATTCCTGATTCCATCCATGATGTTTTCATCATGTTTGACATTTGTTGCGGAAGTTCTTTGCTTATTTTGCCACTTGCAACTGCTTTGTTGTAATTCATCATAGCTTCCATTCCTGCCTTTTGCCATAATTCAAAAGATAGCTTCCATTTTGCAAGCGATCCAACGTACAACCTCCAGGCATCACCGGATTCAGACTCCTGCTTTTCTGACATGTAATTTGTTTAATCTAGTCGTGTAAATCCTTTTTGTTTTTTTAAAAACAATTTTTATCTACTAGATCTAATCCATACAAATAATGGTCAAACCTATTCCTGATGGATTTCATTCTATTACACCGTCTCTAGTTGTGAGTAATGCCAGAGAAGCAATTGATTTTTACAAGAAGGCATTTAATGCAAACGAAATCTATACGTTTCCCACTCCAGATGGAAAAATTTTACATGCGATGATTCAGATTGCAGATTCTTTTGTTATGATGGCAGATGAATTTCCAATGATGGGAATGAAATCTCCAACAACAATAGGTGGAACTGCAGTTACCTTGCACTTTTATGTAGAGGATGCAGATAAAACCTTCAAGAAAGCTGTTGATGCTGGAGCTGTAGTTACTATGCCCATGATGGATGCATTTTGGGGTGATAGGTTTGGAACGGTAATGGATCCGTTTGGACATTCATGGGCTATTGCGACACACAAAATAGATATGACTCCAGAAGGATTACGGAAAGCTGGGAAAGATTATTTTGCCAGCCTCACAAAAAAATAACTTTTTTTGGGAATCTCTAGGCTTCTAATGCTGATTCTCCATTGCCATCTAGAATCCACTGTCCTGACACCTTGCTGTTTTCTAGAATTTCAAATTTCTCTGCCGAGCTGCCAAATCCACCTTCCAGAGGAGAATTAAAACCTAGTGTTATCTTTATGGTGTTGTAATTATCTTCAGAATCTATTGTTTGCAATACTATTACCAAAGAATCTTCTTGACCTGTTGGTCCAGAAGATGATAATCTAGCTTTACCAAAAACCACATCATATAATGTGTTTCCAATAATTAATTCTCCTGCACGAATCTTAAATTTTGAGGTATCTAGTGTTGTAACTTGATTTTCCATAAATAATTCTCCAGACATTTCAGTTGTTACCGATTCATCAAAAATTGATGAAGCAATTCCATCAAAGGAAATAACATAAGACTTTGTAATTGAGTCTGTAGTTGAGATATTGCCATAATATTCACCTGACTCATATTTGTCAAGAATATTTTGCAATCTTTTCTCTAAATTAGAAATTTGTTGTTCAAGTTTTTCAATTAGTCTTTGAGCTCTTTCTGAAGTCTTTGATTCATTATCTGAACCTTCAAAAAATCTTGATTCTTTTTTAAATTCACTATTATCAGGATTAAACTCATCGTCTTCACATGATCCAAGAGTATAGTCTCCATGTGCCTTATGAGCACTAACTGCTGGACTTCCTACTGTAATGGTGTGAGCCTTTGCAGGATTTCCAGGTGGGATATGGCAAATTGTACTCTTTTCAGTGTTTGTTGTACTAGAAGAGGTCACCTCCAAACCATCTCTAAATTTTTTAATATCCTCTCTTTCTCCTTTAGCTTTTTCCTTTGCTTTTTCTCTTTCTCCTTTAGCTTTTTCCTTTGCTTTTTCTCTTTCTTCTTTAGCTTTCTCCTTTGCTTTTTCTCTTTCTTCTTTAGCTTTTTCCTTTGATTTTTCTTTGGCTTCTTTGACTACGTCGGATTTGTCTGCAAAGACTAAATCAGAAAAAGAAGCTGTATTGACAATTAAACCTGAAACAACTATCAACATGAAAATGATTTTAATATCCATAATTATAGCTGATAATCAAACAATTGTATTTATCTAGATGTTTTTGTAATATGAATAACTTACATCCTGCTGTTCTTCTGGTTTAATTCTGCCTCTAAGGATAGATAATTCTACTTGAATTATCTAAAAATTAG
>JAOTYR010000039.1 GCA_029861785.1 Candidatus Nitrosopumilus sp. | reverse complement strand
TCTGCCCACCATAAAGCATTGTTTTTAATCCAGTCTGGAACAGATACAGTTTGAGCAACGACACCTTCAGCGAAAACAGAAATACCTATCAAAAAAATTAATGGTAAAATAATATATAGAAATTTGAATTTAATTTGATACAAATCAATCAAAATATAGTTCAATTCCTACATTTTGAATATAGTGAAAAAGCCAATATCTAATCTCCCAAGCTTCTCATTTTTTCAATCTTATTCTTTACTGCATCTAGATTAAATGATGCAGGATCTTGCATCGTAGGATAATCTATAAAGGTCAAAGCCAATTCTTCAACTTTTTGTTGCGATTCCACAAATCTCCAAAATTCATAAACAAAATAATTGTAATATGCTAAAGAGCCATCAGCACCTGATGGTAGTCCTGCTCGCTCAAATGGATCTAATCTCAAGTTGGTGATTATTGGCCACCCAACCTCTACAGTTTCTCCAAGCCATCCATTAGGTTGATCAATGAATCTATACTTGTAATCCCCAACACGAACGGCTCCAAGTTGATGTTGGGCAAAATAATACACCACATATCTATTAGATGGACCCTCGCCGGTAAGCATGTCAAGTTGATTATATCCATCTAGGTGAACCTTGTAAGTTCTATCTCCAATAGTTTTTCCTTGCAATAGTTCTTCTTTGATGTCAGGATTGCCTGCAGCAGCAACTAGTGTGGGGAACCAATCAAGTCCAGACATCATTCCATTCTCCACATTATTGGCAGGAATTGTTCCAGGCCATTGTACAAGCATTGGAACCCTCATCCCACCTTCAAGAATTTGCCCCTTGGCTCCTTTGAATGGAGTCATCCCACCATCAGGCCAAGTGAATACTTCTGCCCCATTATCGGTAGTAAAAATTACAATTGTATTTTCTTTTAGTCCATTTTCATCAAGATAACTCATCACATCTCCAACTAAATCATCTACCTCAACCATCCCTGCTTCATATATGCTCCAACCATTTTCAGGAGTTCTCAAGCTGTCATAATGATCAGAAAGGTGAGTAACTACATGCATTCTTGAAGGATTTATCCAAACAAAAAATGGTTTGTCTTCTTCTTGGGCTTTGTCCATAAAATTAATGGAATGCTCTAAAATTTCACTATCCAAGGTTTTCATTCGTTCCGGTGGAACTGGTCCTGCATCTTCAATTACCTGCTTTCCAACTTTGCCCCAGCGAAGATCATTTGTATTATCATCGTTTGCAGTTGCCCAAGTATGAACCATGTTTCGTGGTCCGATAATCAAATTCTGTTCTTGTGGAAAAGTTCTCTGAAATGGATCCTCTAATGCATCAAGGTGGTACAAGTAGCCAAAGAATTCATCAAATCCATGAACCGTTGGTAGATGTTTGTTCAAATCACCTAAATGGTTCTTTCCAAACTGACCAGTGGAATATCCCAAATCTTTTAGAACAGTTGCAATGGTTGGAGCTTCTGCAGGCATTCCAATTTCTGCACCAGCTTGTCCAACTGTAGTTAAACCATACGTATTGGCAATTCACCAGTGATAAAGCTTGCACGGCCTGCAGTACAGCTAGGATCAGCATAGTAATCCGTAAAACGCATTCCATTTTCTGCAATAGAGTCAATGTTTGGTGTGATTCCTGCCATAATACCTTCATGATATGCACCAATGTTGTACCAACCGACATCATCAGGCATTATTATGATAATGTTAGGCTGTCCATTTGATTCAGCAAAAACAGGTTCAGGGATTTCTGCCTCTATCATTTGCGCTTCAGGTTCATTTTCAGCTATATCAACAACAATTTCTCCTAGTCCCAGAGATTCCCAATTTTTAGCTGAATCGTGACTCAAACAAACATAATCATGTGCTGTCGTTCGAAAGACTAGAGCCAATCCCTCTCTACATTCAGTTTCTGAATCTTTATTGTCTGCAAAGGATAAAGCTGGAACAATTCCTATTGAAAGGATTAATGGAATTAATCCAATTGTGAAAACAAATTTTGCCCGATTAAAAATCACACAATGTTTTATTTAATTAGTCTATTTAAGGAATGATTTTTTGAATGTCCTTACAATTTGAAAGGTACTTGTCAAGTTGGTGAACATATCCAAAGTTAACTGCCGTTCTTACGGTTTCTTCGTCAAACTCAGGGTCTGCCATGGCGTTAAGATATGCTGCAGTTCCAGATCTAGCTAGATGGTCCATTCCAACTCCTTGTCTTTTTATTGCATCCTCCAGTGTAATGTTTGGATCAAAATAATTTCGTCCAAAGGTTTCATCAAAATCTTGGTTGTAGTCCACCCCTAGAAAATTCCATAAATCCAAGTTACTTTCCCAAAATTCTGGAGAACATTCTAGTGTTATTTTATTTTGAGCAGGATTTTTTGAAAGTGGTTCAAAAATTGTTTTAAAATCATTTTTCATGCTAATTACTAGCCATCCATTTTTTTCTGCGGTCTCCAAGGCTTCAGAATTTGGGTAAAAATATTCTCGTTGCTCATCATCATGGTCTACCATACATCCAAAATAATTCGCATGGTATTGAGTAAGTAATAACATTTCAATGTCACCTCCAGAATTTCCGCATGCAAAAATTGGTTTTTTGCCAATTAGTTTTTGTATATTTACAGGTTTTTCAGCTCCATCATTAAATGAGGCAACAGAAGATTGACGAACAAGTACAGGTCCTTGTTCAGTTAATTTGAAAACAAATTCAGGATGAGTTCCAATTACATTTTTCTCTTCAATATTGTAAATTTCCTCAGACACAGATCTCATTAAGCCTTGAAATCCTGCTGAAACAATGTAAACTTCAAAATCATTTTGCTGAAGATAATGAACGAGTTCAACCATAGGGAGATACGTTAGTTCTTTAAAAGCAACGTCGTATTTTGGGTGTTTTGTATTATCAAGGAAATTTTTAGATTTTTGAAGATACTCTTCTTGGGCAATTCCTGGAAATGCTGTAATTAAAATTTCAGAAAGGCCTGAGATTTCATCTAAATCTTCATTTGAAATAGAATCTTTCTTTTCTAAAATTTCCTTATATGGACTTTGAGAAGATAAATCCGGATCATTTTCTAACTGTTCATAGAGATACTCTAGATGAAAGGCAAAGGGGATGTAAAGAGGTCTTTCAATCCATAACGTGCCATCGTTATCAAAGGTTACAATTCTATCTTCGGAAGGAACAAAGAATGGAGAATCGGGATCGGTGACTGAATTTACAAAGAAAATAATTTTTTGTTTAGAGTCCCCATCATTCCATGAAGGTAATGGAGAAGATTGGTGTGACGGGTAATCAAGAAGATTGCCCCATCCACGTTCAACAAGTTTTTCAGCAGTGAATGGAGTTACACATGCAATTTTTCCTCTAATGTTTTCAAGCCATACTTTATCAATGCAGATTTGATTATTCTGTGATTCTGCATATGAGGGAATAATTGAAAATAATCCCACAATTGCAATTAATGTTAAAATCAGTAAAGTCATGCCAAATTTTTCTAAATTCTACTTAATTTAAAGAAAAATGTCTTACACATCAAATTAAAATAGAATTTTACAAAATAATATAATCTGTTTGAAAAATCAGCCTCTAATATTCTTCTCATAGGTTTGGCAATAGTGATATCGATCCCCTTAGGAGATGCTTTTGGTGAACCCAATACTCAAAATCAACCAGAAAGTGAAGAGTACAGACCTGTAAGTAGTCATAGGACAATTATTCATGATTTATCATTTTTAGATTTTGAGATACAAGAGATAAAAAAATTCTTTATTCCAAAGTGGATAAATGAGCCAGGAGACTATTCAGATATTTTACAAATAAAATTTAATGCAACAAACAATGGTCTGAATAATTTTGTGATATACAAAGACATGTTTCAAATTGATGTAGTTGATCCCAGAGAAAAATATAGAGAAGTTAGACAATCCAATCAAAAATATGTTGTAGATAATTACTATCCTCAATATATTGAAGACTTTAAACTACGATTTCAGGATATTGTGCTCCCACAGAGTCTTTTTGATTGTGAGCTACTAAATCATTCGCTTCAGAAAAATCAGACCAGAGTGCTTTCCGTATGTTTCGATGTCAAACAAAAATGGACTAACCAACCACTGGATTTGAACGGACCTAGGTTGTACTATTTGATAATGATGGATAACAAATTTGTAACTTCATGTCCTAATTGCAAGTCAATTTTTCTAAATGATCATTATTCTGAATCAGAAAAATTGCCAACAAACTTCAAAACTTGGTTTTCCAATCTAGTAAATTGGCATAAAGCATCACTTATTTCAGATCAAGAATTTTTCAATGCAGTGATTTTTTTGGAAAAGAAAGGAATCATTTCACAAACCTCAAATGAGATTGAAGAGATTTTCTCAGACCAAAAAGAAAAATCAATTCTCACCATTGTTAAATTAAGACAACCCAGGTTTAACGAAGGTCAGCCCATAGTATTTGAAGGAAAGCTAACGGATCAACTAGGAAATCAAATACCCAATGCACCTATTCTCATTAAAAGTGATGGTCCCTGTCCTTCTAATCATATAATTGCACAAGGAATCACCGACAAAAATGGTAGATATAAAATCTTCACAAAAGCTCTTCTTTGGGATGAAAGTGATGGGCTGATTACAATATTTGCAGAATTTCCTGGCAATGTTACTTTTGAGCAATCTGTTTCTGATTCGCAATTAGTTGTGGTTTATTCTGTAAAGGGAGAAAAATGCACAGAATAGAAAAACAAAATGACATGAAAATTTACTGGATCTAATCTTTGTTATTTTTTTAGCCGATCAATTAAATCTCTAAGATCTTTTTGTAAAGTTTCTTGATTTTTTTCTAAAACCGCCATCCTGTCAAAGAATTTTTTTTGGACTATAGAGAATTCTTTTTCATCTTTTTCAAATCGTCGTTTGTAAAACCTAGTCCCTAAAACAGATAGGAAAATACCCAAAATAGAAATTCCTGATAGCATAAAGAAGATAGCCATTATTTTTCCAGCTACTGTGACTGGCACGATATCCCCATACCCTACAGTTGTAACAGTAGCTACTGTCCACCAAAGTGTATCAAGTAATGTAGTAATTTGAGAATCAGGATGTGCAGATTCAATAAGGAAAATTACAGTGGATCCAACCAAAATAATGGCTGTAGCAGAAATTAAAAGAATTGCTAGCTTGTCCACAATTAGACCTAAGAATATTAGTTTTGAATGATTTTGTCTAAAATCAAAAACTAATCAGAGAATTCCTTTTATTCAGAATCTCGTTTCTCTAAAATTTCTTTAATTGTTTCATCGAGATCTAATTCATGTTCTTGTATCCAATCTGGTAAAACAGGTACTTCATCACTTGTTTCTGCATGAGAACTATCTTCTGGAACAATAGGCCAAGGGGCATCATCAACAAGTGCTTGCCTTACTAGGATAGAATCTGGAGTTATATTGAATACTGTAAAGTCTTGTGCCAAAGTTACGGGACCCAAATAAGGTATTCGTAAATCATCAAATAGTGGAGGTATTGTTTCTTCAGTTACCCATGTATGATACATTACTGCCATTTTTGGTTGGGTTAATTCAAAAACTACGCCAGCAGCTTTTGCTGGAGTGTGAAATTCATTAGTCACTGTCTTTGCAGCTTCTAAGGCCATTCCAGTTTTTTCTGAAAATATTTCTGCAGGCAAAAACGTTTCATGAACTAGTAAATCCACATTTTGACCTTGTTCTACCATGAAGTCATTAATTTTAGTATCACCAGAGTAAATAATAGAGATATCGTTCCAATCAATTCTATAACTTACTGCACCTGCCATAACATGAATTGCAGGAAATGAAGTCACAGTAACACCATTTTCTTCATAAACAACTTGAGTTTCTGCCCAATCAAATTCATGTGTAATTATTTCTGTACCTGAAGTAGGAACAGTCCCAGTCCTAGATTTCAAGTCCCAGTAATTTGCATCCAATACTCCATCAACAAAAGATTGTGTTCCTAAAGCATGTCCGTCGCCATTTGGCCCCCAAACTTGCATGGGTAAAATTCTACCAAATGGCATTCCCTGAGCCCAAAACATGTCAAAGTCTCCCTGATGATCAGTATGCAGATGAGTGATGAAGAATTTTGTAAGGTCTGCTGGCGATATTTTCATGCTATTAAAATTTGCAACGGTTCCACTACCAACATCAAACATCAAAATTTCTCCATTGCCAAATTCCATCAACACACCAGCTGCTGCTTGGTTTCTTGTTGGGTATGGCATTCCAGTTCCCAAAAATGTTAAACGAAGTTCGTCTTCTGCAAGTTCTTCTGTTCCCGGAACATAATTTTCAGGATATGTTTTTTCAGAACTTCCAATAACTGGAGTAGAGGTTATTGCCATAGTACCTCCAGAAACAACAGGAGTGATGGATTTTTCTAATTCAAAATTAAGCTTAATTTCTTTGGTTGTACATTCACCAGAATATGCAAATTGAGATTCTGCAACTTCTAGCACACACATGTTACTGTAAGTTTTACCATCAACTCCACAAACTGGATCCCATTGCATTGTACAAATTTCGGGCTTTGTTTCAGGCTCAACTGGTTCCTCAATGACTAAAGGTCCGACAATCTCTGCAATACCATATTCTTCCCACTTTTTTGCAGTGTCTAAATCGACACAAACGTGATCCTCAGCATTAATTCGTAGAACTGGAATTTTGCTGCCTAAGCACTGACCTTGAATTAATGTTGGATCATCTGAGCGGCCAAGCAATGAAGGAGTTAGTGAATCCGGACAGCCGTCTGCGTCTTTGAATTCATTAAAGGTCTCTTTTTCTAATGGGCAAGCATCAATTGAATCAGGAACTGTGTCTGAATCAGAATCTTTTATGACGCCTGATTGGGTGGGAATTATTTCCGGACATCCATCAGAATCAAGATAATTGTTAAAGTTCTCCGGAAGATAAATACAATTATCCATTCTGTCCTCAATGCCATCACCATCACTATCTGGGAATTGAAATTCCGATACTTTTTCAGAGATGGAATCAGGGCAGCCGTCTGTATCTTCGAATTTATTGTAATTTTCAGGTAATTGTGGACATTCATCAAGTTCATCTCCAATACCATCATGATCTCGGTCAACATTTCTAAGTGAAAAAGCTTCATTTATGGAAAGATTTATTGAAACACTTACGATCGCAATTATAAAAAATAATCCGATCATGAAATTTAATTTTTCTAATTTCAATTACAAAGTAACTTTTATCATCATTTAATAATTTAATGAATAAAGCTAAAATCTTGAGATCAAAAAGAAAATTGCAAATCCTGTTAAAAATATAATTCCTGCAAAACTCAATACTTTCAACCAAATAGATGGCTGCACATCTTTATCTAAAAATTTTCCAGTAACTAACCTAAAATTAAAAATCGCAATTACTGGGGCGATCATAAATGAGAGGACCGTTGCAAAATCAACTATTTCCCGAAGATTTCCTGCAAATTGTAAAACAACTATTAGAGATCCCATCAAGAGTACAAAAAGGAAAAAAATGTAAAAAGAGCGGAATTTTGTGCCTATTACCCTCTCTTTTTTGGTAAAAAGCAATTCAACTGTTCGTTGTAGAGACCTAGAATACCCGTCAAAAACAGCAATAATAGTCCCAAACATTACTGCAAATGCAGCAGCTGCGATAATCAAGTAACTCCATTCACCAATTGTTTGGGTGTATAGAGTTACTACCATGTGGGCAAAATCAGCGTTATTATTGGATAGTTCTTTTCCTGATCCAAAAAATATGAAAGAACCAAGTGTCACAAACATCACTGCTAGAATAGCAGTTATTGTATATGCCAATCTAAACTCAAATAAGGTCTCTTTTAGCTTTGGCCTATACTTTGTTTGCTTCATTCTCTCAAGTGTCCATAAGCTATTCCAGCTGGATAAATCAAGTGCCGTTGGCATCCAACCCATCAATGCAAGCAAAAAGAAAATTCCGGTACCTGTCCACAATTCCTTTGGAATAAAATCTTTTACGGGTTCTACGGGGCCATTCCACAATACAAGCAAAAAAGCACATACAGTAGAAACTAAAAGAACAATTGCGACTATTTTTATTAGACTATCTAAAATATTGTATTTTCCTATTGCAAGAATTATTACACAAATTCCAAACAAAAGAACTATAGTCCATTGTCCTAAAAAGTCCAATCCAAATAAATTCTCAAAAAATCCTGCGGTTACAAAGCCTACTGCTCCTGTAATAAAAAACATCGAAGCTATTGTTATTAAAAAATACATCCACAGTACAGGTTTTCCAAGTTTTTTGTATCCATCAATAATACTTGTTTGTGTAATGTTTGCATAACGTGATCCATATTCAAAAAAAGGATACTTTAGAAGACTAACTATAATTACAAATCCCAACAATAGCAAACCAAATTCTGCTCCTGCTCTAGTTGATTGAACAAGATGAGAAACACCAATTGCAGTACTTGCAAACAATATTCCAGGTCCAGCAGTCTTTGAGAATTTTGATAATCTCTCATTCAATTTAGTAACCAAAACTTACCAGCATCATATATTCTAAAATTTTAAACCAATTTGATATTTTTTGGAAAATTCTTCCTGTTTCAGTTGGTTTAGGCGTGATCTTGGGCATGATTTGACGGAAAGTAAAATCCCTTGCAGCAAAAAATACTTTATTTTATGAAAATAAGAAATTCTCAACGTATAGTCAAAAATAGATTGCACAGATTATCTGATGTGAAAACTCATCAATTAAATTATTTTTTATATAGAAAACATCTAGATGTATGATCATTTACCATCCCTATTGCTTGCATTAATGCATAACAAATAGTGGGACCAACAAAATTAAAGCCACGTTTTTTAAGATCTTTGCTCATAGTTTCAGAAATTAAAGTAGAGGTAGGTAAATCAGAGAGTTTTTTGTATTTATTTTTTATTGGTTTGTTATTCACAAAACTCCAAATGTACTCATCAAAGGTGCCAAATTCCTGTTGTACTTTAAGAAATTGTTTTGCATTGTTTACTGCCGAATTTATCTTTAGTCGATTCCTAATTATTGATTCATTTTTGAGTAGTTTTGTTATTTGGTTTTTGTTGTATTTGGCTACTTTTTTTACATCAAAGTTTGAAAATGCTTTCCTATAACCATCTCTTCGTTTGAGTATAGTTATCCAAGAAAGACCTGCCTGTGCCCCTTCTAAAATTAAAAATTCAAATAATTTTTGATCATTATGTTCTGGCCTACCCCATTCCTTATCATGATAGGAGATATTTGGCTCTTCAGATGCCCAGTCACATCGATTCACCACAAAAGCACCACATTAATACAAAATATTAGTTCCAACATAAAAAATAAACTATGAAGTCTAATCAACAGTTACTACAAATTAACAGAAATTTTCTTATTTGTTTTGTAATTTCGGCCTCACTTTCTGCAGTCGTAGCTCAGCTACTAGCTGATTATGAAAATCATCTAAACACAACAATTACAATAATTGTAGGTTATGTAATTTATTTTGGAATTTTTTCTGGATTATTTTATTGGGATAACAAAAATCGCTACAAGCAAATGAATGCAGGTTTGATAAAAAAAGAGTTAACCAGCCTAATTTCCTCATTTGGAATAGGAGAAGTGGTATATTTAGGCGTAAGATGGCCAACATTTTATTACTTTTTGGAGATTGGAATAGAACCATATCTTTCCTCACTAATCTCAGAGGTAATTGCTACTGGATGCTATATGGCAATAGTTACTATCTTCTTGAGAGGCACCAAAACATTTTAGAGAAAATCATAGATGCGATATCTCCTCAAGGATGGTATTTGCAAATCGTCTGTTTGTTTTGGGAATAGATTTTGCCATTTTAACTAAATGTGGTCGAAGTTCATCATCAGAAAATGTCAATTTCAAATTCTCATAATATCCTAGGGTTACAGAATCAATTTCTTCAGCAATTATTCTATCCAAGATTGTTTTTGCCTTCTCAATTCTAGTTTCAAGTGGAAGTCGAGATATACTATAATCTAAAAAATTTTGAACAAGTTCCTTGTGTTTTTCTCCAATCTCAATTACCAGTCTGAATTTTGGCATATGTGAAAAATCTTCCAAAATTTTTCCAACCGTATCATCATATTGAACATAGTATCGTTGCATTAATGGCATGGTTTGATCCAAAATAGTTTTATCAAACTCGTATGGTATAGATATGTTTTTTTCAATATCAATTGCAAGTTCTGTTATAACAAAAACTAATCCTAATGGATCTCGAATTGCTTGTTTACTGTATTTTACTGGATGTTTTACAAACATTTTGTTTAGCAGATTTAGAGCATGAGCTGATAATAGGCCTCGTTTCTTTCCTGATTCTAGTGTCCTTATGATTTTGTATGAGGTTACAGAGAATAAAGAATAGTTTTTTGCATTCCCGTTATCTTTTTCAAGACATTCTTTTTCAAAATCGTCCATAAATTCATCTAGAATTCTGGGTACTTGCTCATCAGGTTTTACATTTCTAAAACTTATTTGCTTTAAAGATTCTGGATTTGCTGCGGTAGATTTTCCTTTGGGGACAAATATTGGGCTTGCACGGTTAAGAGCATGCATTATTGCAGATAATTTTTTTTTGTTTCCTTTACCGTATTTACTCTTTTGGAGGCTTTGAATTGAGAGAATTAGTGAGTCATACAATACCTAAAAAAATAAATTTTTGAATTTAAATGAATATTTTTTCAACAAAAACAACAATACTAATTACGAGTATAAATTTGGAGAACGATTTTAATTATCAGAAAAGAGATAATAAATGGAATAAAAAATATGGATAAAAAAGCAATGATTCTTGTCATCTCAGTGTTGGTTATTAGTTCAAATTTCCAAGCAGTATCAGCAGAAATTTTCTTTCCTACAACTAATGTCAGACTAGATGGCCCAAATACCTATTGTATAATAAAACCCTTAGATGAAATTTCTCAAAATAAAAATTCTGAATGGAGTGACTTGGCAGAAAAAGCAGTTTTAGATTGGGAACAAAATCTCAAGGATGCAGAGTTTGCAAATGATAGAATTTGGGATATGAATGTAAAAGAAATTACCAATGAAAACGATGGCAGTTGTGATATCAAAATAGAATTCAAGGATAAACCAAGTTTGTCTGATACGGTTGCTGGATATTTTTCCTGGCCTCCTGGAAATATTGTAATTTATTATTTGCAGCCAAAAATATGCAACATTGTAATACCTTGTTATGATGATGAAACTCTAAAATCAGATGATGCAATTTATGCAATCGCACTTCATGAGATTGGCCACTCGTTAGGATTAGACCATTATGTTTCAGATGATAATGATATCAATAAAAAATGGCAGTCAGGAAATGAAAGTCCTCCTTCTGCAATGATTCCAACTATTCCACGAACTTCAAGTTTATTACAAATTACTGATACGGATATCCAAAAAATTCGTGAAATTTATGGTTCTGAAGGATTTTATGCATTTTCAGGAGGCGTAATTCCTAACCCACAGCCAGAGCCAACACCAGAGCCAACACCAGAGCCAACACCAGAGCCAACACCAGAACGAATCATTCCACTGTCGCCAATCACTTCAATGAGTATTTCTCAAAAGATAATTGAAGCAGATAGATATGAC
>JAOTYR010000117.1 GCA_029861785.1 Candidatus Nitrosopumilus sp. | reverse complement strand
CAAAAAGAACTAAAGCCAACCATTGACGATAAACAGAAATGGAATTTTATTAATAAATCAGACTGGAATTATGGACATTTTGTTGGAATGATAGAAGGGCTTGCAATTCTTTATCATCATGTTACACATCATAGACAGATAACACCAAATGAACTACACGATATTGAGGATTTTATCAAAGAAAACACCAAGAGTATGCAAGATTATTTTAATTTCAGATAATTTTTAGTTTAATCATTATGTATTTATTGAAAAAAGATTAAAATCTACAGTAATTATTCCTTTTTCAAATTTGATAATCTAATTGTACTGTTAAATTCTAGGAAATAGAATGTATTTAGACTTGAAAAATTGGAGTTTTGATAAGGTTATTGTATTTTTAATGCTTGTTTTTCTAATTACAATAACAACACATGATGTTTATGCAAAAACTTTTGATGTAGTAATTCCACAAGGTGCAGCAAATCCAACAAATTTGATTCACTTTCTTCATTCAGAAATAACCGTTTCAATTAACGATAAGATACGTTGGATTAATTTCGATACCAGCACACATACTGTTACTTCGGGTTCTTTTCAAGGGGGAACTAACGGAATTTTCAATAGTGGGTTGTTAGAAAAAAGTGAAGTATTTACCTACATAATAGATCCATCTGATATTGGAAATCTGTCATACTATTGTACTTTACATCCATGGATGAATGGAATCATTACAGTATTAGACCCAGAAGGCATGCCTGTTGCTAGGGTATCAGAATCAGGTTCCTTGGAGGCTGCCTTGAGCAATATAGGTGAAGCTCAAAGTTTTGCTGATAAGGCAAAAGAATTAGGAGTAACAGGATATGATAATCAAGCAGCTGTTTCTTACATTCAGGCAGGAATTAATTATCATAAAGCGGCACTAGAATACACATTATTAGAAGACCATGAAAATGCAGCTAAATACCATCATGAAGCCGCCATGCAACACCATAATGCTGCAATACATTTTGAAAAATGGCAGGATTTTACACAATCAGTAATCCAACATTACCAGTCAGGAGTACACCATCATTTTGCAGGTGTTTCTCATGAAATGATGGGAGACCCTAAAACCGCTAGTAAACATTTTGCTGAAGCAATACTTCAAAAGGGAATGGCAAAGTTTGGTTCTGATTACACCTTGCCTCCAAAACAACAAATGCGATGGCTAAGTGATCCCTCTGAAATTAGCTGCAAAGATGGATTGAATATTTTATTTAAATCGACGACAAAAGAGCCAGCTTGTGTCAAACCAGAAACAGCAACAAAACTCATTGAACGCGGATGGGGCAAGTCTAATTCTTAAAAACTGTTAAGAAAGATTACTATGTTTTGTTCTTCTACGACTCATATTTATTTTCGGATTTTAATGTGTAAAAATCATTAGAAAGTATAGTATATCAAAAACAGGTCAGACAATAGTTCAAATACTTTGTAATAAATTCTTAAAAATCTTTAATTGGTAAGAATTTCTTGACCTGCAAATACTGGAATTGATTAATCATTATAAAAAATATTATTCTTAGTTAAATTTTAGAAAGTTTAATGCATGTTTAACTACTTACTACAGGAAATAGTTCTTTCGTATTTTTGGTCTCAAACATTGCATCCAGCATTGCAGTATCCATAGCTCCTTGGAGGTATTCATTATCAGCACGCAATTCCTCTCTTGCTGCATCAAGAGAAGATGGCAACTTTGATATTCCCAAGGCTCTTCTTTCCATCTCTGATAAATTGTAAATAATTTTATCTACTGGAGATGGTGGTTGTATCTTCTTTTTGATTCCATCAAGACCTGCCAAGAGTATAGCAGTGTTTGCAAGATAAATGTTAGAGCTAGGATCTGGTACCCTAAATTCTACGCGTTTTAATTTGTTCATGTTTCTGCGATGTGCAGGAATCCTGATTGCAGAGGATCTATTTCCAGTACTCCATGCGATGTAAACAGGTGCTTCAAATCCTGGAACGAGTCCCTTGTAGGAATTTTCCGAAGGGTTTGTGATAAAACATAATGATTTTGCATGCTCTAAAATCCCTCCAACATAATAGTATCCTGTTTGACTTAGTTCGGCATATTTGTCCTCAGGATCAAAAAATGCATTTATTTTTTGGCCATTTTTAGTTTGCCAAAGACTATGATTCATGTGTTGAGCTGAGCGATTATCATTTTCAAAAGGTTTTGGAATAAAACTAGCGACCATTCCTCGTTTTGCAGCAATTTCTCTTATGGTCTTGTGGGCAATCATTATTTCATCTGATGAACTCAATGCTGAGCCGTATTTGAGAATCACCTCGCATTGACCTGCAGCTCCTACTTCATGATGTTGAGCGGAAACTCTGATTCCAAATCCCATCAAGGTCTCAGCCACCTCATCTCTGAAATTACTTAGATGATCATTTGGAGGTGCAATGTAATATCCACCTTTGTTTGGAATTGTTTCCTCAAAGCGGTCAAGGTTAGATGATGCAGTCTCTCTTGAGTGAATTACATATGGAGATACTGCAGATCCTGCTGAAATATCTAAACGCATTTTATCAAATATCCAAAACTCTACTTCTGCTGCGCATATGGCATCAAAACCTGCATCCTTTGCAATATTGTCTGCTTTTTCTGCAACATATCTTGAATCCCTTGGGAATCTTTTTCCATGATTTCCTTGATATAATTTTACAAACATGCTTGCACTCTTTGTGGAGAATTGCTGATCTTTGTTTTGGTGATCCTGATCAAAATATTTGGGCAAAATTGTAAAGGTATCAGGATCTGGAATCATATACATATCAGAATTATCCACCTCTTGGAATCCACTAATGGAACTGCCATCCAATGAGAACCCTTTTGAAAATGAATCAGTGTCAACCTCCATACTTGGAACACTAAACTGATGTAAGGTCCCCCAAACATTACAAAATTGTAAACGAATCCATTTTACGTTATTTTCTTTAATATCTGAGATGACATCTTGGGGGGTTCTGATGCTGTTCATTAAATTTAACAAAATAATAAGGGATTTATTTTATTGTAAGTATTATTTTTATCAGACAGATATTATTTTTGATAAAAATTTTATATTTTTGAATATTTAGAAAATTTAAATTTGTGAAATTATTTGTATGCCAGAGGCAAGCTTTTCTAAATTAG
>JAOTYR010000038.1 GCA_029861785.1 Candidatus Nitrosopumilus sp. | reverse complement strand
TTCTAAAATGGATTAGAGAAGAGGGAGACAAGAATTTTTCAAGTACTGCAGTTGTTTCTGGATTTGCATTAGGAATGCTGATAATGTATCTTACTAGTATTATGGTATAAATTTTCAAATTGGTTCTGGATGTATGGTAATTACAGCATTTTGAATTTCATTGTGTATTACATGCTCAATTTCTGATGTTAGATCATGAACCTTCTCAATTGACAAATCCTTATCAAATGAACAGTCAATATCAATTTTTAAAATATTTTCGAAGTTGAGTGACAAGATACGATCAATTTTTTTTATCTCTGAATATTTTTTTAAAATATCTCTAATTTTTTCCTCAGTAACTTTATCTTCCAGATTAAAATTTTCTGGAACAGTTAGAAATGGTTCTAGATGAATTGTAACGTGTTCAATTTGAGGAATTTTTTCTTGGATTTTTTCTTCCACAATTTCAGAGATTTTATGCGCAGAATAAAGATTAATTTCTCTATCTACCATCACATGGAGATTTGAAAATATTTTTCCCTTTGTTTTATGAGTGCTAACATTATGAACACCTTTAACACCTTGAATGTTTTGTGCGATATCTAATATCTTAGCATCTAATGGAACATTTTTCCAAGTTGGTTCAAAATGTATTGTAATTTCAGAATTTGAAATTTTATTTTTGATATTTTTTTCAACTCTGTTGCTAATTTCATGCGCTTTGTCAAAACTGGTATCTCCTCTTAATGATATTGTTACATCAGCAAATATTGTATCTCCGGATCTTCTCATTAAAATAGCTCCTACCTGTATGACATCTTCAGTGTTTGTAATGATCTCTCGTACCTTTCTTACAAGTTCAGGGGAAATAACATCTATTAATTCCTGAGCAGTTTTGTAAATTAATTTTAGACTCAATACTGCTAAAACCACACCTAAAATTAAGGCTGCAACAAAGTCTCCGCTATAAAAGCCATACGTAACCAAAACTATTCCTATAATCGCAACAAGTGTAGAACCTAAATCCATGAGGGCGTGGTAAAAATCTGCTTTGAGTGTAGTTCCACCAATTTTTGAAATAGACTTTCTCAAAATGATTATTCTAAACACATCAACTCCTATAGTGTATAATCCTCCAATTATTGCAAAAACTCCAGGCAAGATATTTGGTGGTGGACTTTGTAATCTGTGAATCGACTCATAAATGAAAAAAATTGCAATCAAAAAAATTGCAATTCCACCAATTAATCCTCCTAAAGCTTCAATTTTACCATGACCATAAGTGTGCTCTTCATCAGGAGGTTTTATTGCCCATCTAGCTGCTAGAAGGAGAATAACAGTAACTATACTATCCAACAAAGCGTGAATGCTGTCTGTGATTAGGCCCAAACTATTAGAAATGAGCCCAAAAATCAGTTCAACCAAAAATGCAGAAAATATAGCCCCAAGTGATATCTGAAGAACTCTTGTCCTTTGAACGAATATTTCCATTTATCTCAACTGTCAGTTCTATCTATTACATGTATTTTAAAAAGAGGAATAATGCGACAAGATTATTTGGCATTAATGTTTAAGTTCATATGATATGAGTAAAAAATCAATTCTCCTTTTGAGTATTTCACTTTTAATGCTCATACCAATTTTGCAGGCCGAGGCTGCCATGAATCCCAACTTGTCAGTATCTGCAGAAAATTCTAAATTTAATAATCATTTTTCAGGCTCAATGGTAATTGAGGTTGTAATTCGTGATTCAGATATAGCCGATACTGATGAAGGAAAAGGAGAACCTGATGTAACTATTAACGGAAAATCCCTTAGGATGGTCCAAGCTACTGACGGAAATTGGTACGCATACTTTGCAAATGTGAACAAGGCAAGGATTGCTGATTCAACAGCATTACCCCCAGCAGACCCTGATGCAGGTACGGGTTTGGACTTTGGTGTCTTTTGCAGCAGGGATACTACCTCTTTAGGAATAAGTCTTTCAGAGACTGATGGTGTAGCAGTTCCACGTTCTGGTGGTTTAAGTGGATTTACAAACGGTGATGTTTCATTTAGTTCTTGTACTGGTACCCCAACAAACTCTGCAAATCTAAACAATGTCGTGAGAAAAGCAAAATCAATAAATACAAACTCGAACATTCCCCCTGGACAAATAGGACTTGATCCCAATACATGGCCTTTGGTCCAACTTTATTCTTTTGATGGTGTAGTTATCAAATACAATCCTGGAGGTGGAGTACAACAGGTAGATCTAGAATATGATGAAATTCCAAATATTTCAGCAGAAATTGATAGAGATAGCTATCCTCAAAATTCAGAGGTATTTATAACAATTAATGACATTCAACTTAATCAGGATCCAACCGATGAAGATTCTTGGACATTCAATATTGATTCTCCCATCTCTATATTCTATCAAGCATATGACAATTCTGGAAGAAACTCGGCAAATGGCAATTCTGGTCTGGTAAATTTGAGACCATTTCTATCTTCTTTAGGATTTGAAGATAATGGAATATTATCAATTGACTTGGGAAATATTATGGAACTAACAACAAATTCCGAGCAACCTGATTCCCAAATAACTGACGGAACAAGCAATTCATTTTCCCAAATTGTCACATTGGTTGAAGAAGGACCATATTCTGGAATCTTTGACACCCAAGATGATAATGACCAATCTACAATAATAATTCTAAACGATGCTCCAAGGGGAGAAACTGGAAGGATTGATTACAACAAAAAATCTACTTCTGTATTATCCGGATTTTCAACTGCATCTGTGTCTTTTGAAGGTGAGCCTTCCATTACAATAGGAGATGGATCCCCAAATCTACATCCAGGAACAGAATTTCCAATAATTCTTGCCGATAATGACCAGAATATTAATTCCGGGTCAAGAGATCATCTGGATGTTTTCCGAGAATCTTCTATAGTTCCTACTTTAGAATTAGGAAATCCAATAACCCTTGAAACATCCTCAGACGTCCAATTTTTCACCGACTCTACTGATAATCTCTTAACAGATGGAGATGGCGCGAATTCCTCAGTACCTGATCGAAATTCTGATAGATTAATTATTGATACATCATCAGTATCTGATGGGCAATTCGAAAAAATATCCTTCAATCTTGGAATTTCTGCCTCAAAATTACAATCAATTTTAATTGATTCGTCAGATTCAAACTCATTTGGTACAAATTGGTTAAATTATGATCTCCGCTCCTTTTCTAATGATTTGGAAATAAATGATTTCTCAGATGCCTCAGTTGAACTCTACTTTGGGAGTTTAACTTCATCTCCCATCAAAATAGTAAAGCCGGGCAAAATGTCATCGATTGGATTCATTCAACTTGATGATTCAGATATCCAAGCAATTTCATCTAGAAGCGGTACGGTGTTTGTTGTGATTAATTTTGATTCATCTGATGATAGTTCTGGAGTAGGAGAGATTTTAAACGAAAGCAGCAAACAACCAATAGTTTTTGATTTCTTTTCTTTCGGAATTGTGAATAATAAAGATATCAATAATTCAATTTTTAGATTTGAATTAGAGGAAACTGGTGATAATACTAGCACATTTGAAGGAACTTTAGAATATGCAGTTACCAATCAATTAAATATTTTAGATCCAAATTTTATTGGATCTATTAGAACTATAGATGATGAAATTAAATTTATTGTCACTGACAGAATGGTCGATGAGGAGGGTGTTTCAGTTAATTATTCTGATTTAGATGAAGTTGGAGTAGTAATCACAACGTCTCTAAAATCTGATATTCAAACTAATTCAGGTCGAGTATTTTTAGACTCAACATCATTTAGGTTTGGACAACCAGTAACATTCACACTGGTTGATTCTGATCTTAATTTGAAAAGTGACCGAATTGACACATATCAAGTGATAGACGATCCTAATTCTCCTTTTGTTGATACTGTTGGAAAGGATGGAAATATCTTGTTAGAAGTTTTAATCAAGGATATTCGTTACAAACGTTGTACTATAGGTGGAACCGAAAATGGAGGTCTAGCTTCTACAGGGTTTAGCCTTATTGAAACTGGTTATGATACAGGTATTTTTGAAGGTGTTTTTAAAATGCCCTCTAAAATATGTGATAAATCTGGAACAAAATTAATTTCTTCAGCAGGAGGAAGCCTTGATGCAAAATATTTTGATGCAAAGGATGATTCTGGAGAATCTAATATTTTCAGTCTTTCGAGTAGAAAGCAATCTACTTCATACTCAAGCTTTCCTCAATTAAGTGAAACACAAGTGGTACAACCCTCTTCAGGAAATGTAAAAGAGATAATCCTCTCAGGAAATATTCCTAATTCCAAAACCGATGTACCTTTAATGGTAGAATTGAGGCATCCTGATAGGGTTACTCAAACCTTTTCAGCTTCTTTGAATAATGGTAATTATCGTGCCATGTTTTCTATAAATGAAAATTCTCTAATAGGTCAATACCAAATCAATCTAACTCATGATGGGATAAATGAAGGAACGGTATCATTTACAGTTTTAAACCAAAGTGTTCCAGATTGGGTAAAAAATAATGCCAGATGGTGGTCGATAGATGCAATTCCAGATTCAGAGTTTATTGACGGTTTGGAAGATTTAATCAACAAAGGAATAATAACAATTCCTGCAACTGAAACTTCTTTATCTGAAACAATTATTCCAAAATGGATAAAAACAACCGCAAAGTGGTGGTCAAATAATGACATTTCAAATGATGAATTTCTGACAGCTATTGAGTTCTTGATTAAGAGAGGTATAATTCGAATATGATCTGGTCAATTTTTATTTCATTTAATACATAAATACCCTCAGGCCTGATTGAAAATGAAAATGAGATTAGCTGGTTTTCTTATATTTGCACTTTTATCCGTATCTATTTTGTCTTATGGATTTAATGTTTCAGTGTTTGCAGATTCACATAACATACCACCAATTTCAGCAAGGACTGAATTACCAACATATGAAAATGGTGATAGAGTTCTAGTGGATGGGTTCATTCGAGATTTTGATCCAGATGTTCATTCTAATACTGCTTTAACTTATCGAATTACTGATACTACTGGAAATATTGTAACGATTGGTCAAATCCTGCCTGATTCTAATGGTAATTTTGGATTTAATTTTATCGCGGGAGGGGCATACTTTAAGGATAATGGTGAATATAATATTCAATTATTTTTTGGTTCCATAAAGGGAGAAACTACATTGCTATATGCTGGAGGAGAATTTGAAGCTCCACAACCACCTGGACCTAGTCCAGATCCTATACCTACCTCAAAACCAGAGCCTGAACCTGAACCAGAGCCTGAACCAGAACCTGAACCAGAGCCTGAACCAGAACCAGAGCCAGAGCCAATTTGTGGCCCAGGAACTGAGTTGGCGAATGGAATATGTGTTGTAAAGAGTGAAGAACCATCCGGAGGGGGATGTCTTATTGCCACTGCTGCATTTGGTACAGAACTAGCACCTCAAGTTCAATTCTTAAGAGAAATTAGAGATAATACTATAATGAGTACTGCTTCAGGAGCGGCCTTTATGACAGGATTTAATCAATTGTATTATTCATTCTCACCCACAATTGCTGATATGGAAAGAGGAAATCCTGCATTCCAAGAAGCAGTTAGAGTATTTATTACTCCAATGATTTCGAGTCTATCTATTATGACCTTTGCTGAAGACGGAAATGATGCTCAGGTATTGGGACTGGGAATATCCGTCATTGCCTTAAACTTGGGAATGTATATTATTGCCCCAACAGCTTTCGGGTTTACACTTCATAAGAAAATTAAATCCAGGAATTAATTTCTCCATTTTCCCAAAATCAATATGATGAATTTTTTTCTTTTTCTTTTATCAAATGTATTTTTATTAACAATTGAAATTGGAGTAATTGCATTTCTAGTTACAATAGTAGTGATCATGATAGCTGTAATTATAAAAATTATTAAAAATAAAAAATTAGACAAGACAAAATCGTAAACTGGAAAAAATTGATTGCAAACCTAAAGAAATAAGTTTTCACTCTAGGTTATTATACTAAGAGGATTTATCAAAATCATGCATATAGAATATGAAGAATTTGATACAATTGAAGATGTCTTTATGTATATGGCATCTGCTGCACCTCCAATGAAAAATACAATGCCCATTAATTCTTACAAAGGCTATGTGATGTCATTTATTCCTCTCAGTTCAAACACTGGTGAAACTTATCTGATGATCTTTGCTAAAGGGAATCTAGATCCGGGAATCTATGAATTTGATTTTACTTCAAAATCCTTCAAAAAAGTGGATTCAATTGAAAGAGCCGATAAAAATTATTTCATTTCTCTTACGCCTAAACGAAATACTATTGCAGATATTGCCCTTGAAAAATTATAGTTTCTTTGTTTGAATTTTTGGTGCCGACACTGATCTTGCACGAGCATATTTATCAATAATTTCATCCGGAGTTCGTCCATTGAAAAGATCTTTGCATAATCCTCTAAGATATCTCATAATTGCCCAGGTTCCAGCTTTGAGAATTCCGTACATGAATATTTTCATTGGAGGACCATAGGTTTTATTTCGTAGGATAATTGGAATAATATCATTAATCACCCGAAGATTGTTTTCCCAACATTTCCAAAACAAAGTAAACTGAGCCTCATTCAAATTTCCAAAATGCATTGAGTTCTTTTCACTAAAGTCTTGATAAAGCAAAGGTGCTACTAATCCTCTAAAGTTCATCTCTCTGAAATCGCTGATCATATCTATTGTATATTGGATATCATCTGGTGTTTCATCAGGCCAACCAATAATTATTGTAGCAGCTGGAAACCAGTGATTTTTATTTAAAATTTTAGCTCCTTCTCTTACAACACTACCCCATTCTTCAGGAGCAAATGGTTTGGTTTTTACACCAAGATGTTTTTTCACCAAATTGGGAGCTACCGTTTCAATTCCCAAATTGGTTGCAAGCCACCTTCCGGTTTGATCTTGCTGGTTAATTTTTGATATTTCCTGCATTAATTTTTCATCTGCTGCAACTGCAGAGAAAGTCATATGTGTTGTACCTATGAAATTTGCTCCTAATCCTTTCAGACCTTTCCACAACTCTGTGATTGCATCTCTATTGGGAACAAAGTCTCTATTATCACATCCATAAAGCAGCATTTCATCAGAATGTAACCATATAGAATCAAATCCGTAATCAAGATTTATTTTTGCTTCATGTTGTAATCTTTCTAATGGAAGATCTTTTTTAGATCTTTTATTAACATCGCAAAAATCACAACCTCTACCACATCCTCTCATAGCTTCAATTAAGGAATTTATTGTTGGTCCCTCAATCATTGGAATATTTTGTATATTTCTAACAAAACAATGCATTAATTCTGGAGCATCTCCTTTTTCTAAATCCTGAAACAAATCTAACGCTAGTTCATCTGCTTCGCCGACAACCACCGTATCTATACCATGAATTTTCATTCTATCTGATTTTGCTAATTCCCAAGCTCCGTTCCCTCCAACAACAACTTTAAAATCATATTTCTTTTTGAGTTGAATAATATTTGCACACATTTTTTTGAATTTCATCGCAACATAAGATAATTTTTCTGGGGACATCGTTGTTGTAACAGGGGCCATTCCTAGCGGATCCATGACATTAATCCCAACAACTTTTGTTTCTGGACCAATTGACTTGTTTAACATTTCTGGATTTGCAATAAACACTTCGTCTCTTTTATATCCTTGAAGAAGAGAACTTTCTACTCTTCTGAGTCCAACCTGTGCAACTTTGGATTCTCCTGTTACGGTATCTGTTTCCACAGGAGGACAGAAAACTTTGTCAAAAACCCATTCTGGAAGAACCTCATATGGCCCGCAGGCAATAAATCCGTATAAAAAATTTCCTCGATAATTTGTCATTAAACTACGATCAGCAGTAAGAACAATTCTTTTCCCGGACAAGGTTATCAAAACTCGTCTTGGCATCTTATATATGATTTACGAGGTTAATACAATCTATCACACACAAAAATTTAATTTATTCTGTATGATATTATTTGCTTTTCTGACTTTTAAAAACAGCTCTGTTGGCAATATTTGCAGCGATGGCACCAGCTCCAATCCCATTATCGATATTTACTACTGACAAACCCAATGAGCAACTTTGCAACATTGAAGCCAGAGATGCAATTCCTTTTTCACCATAACCATAACCTACAGAAGTAGGTAAACCGATAACAGGGATATCTACTAGTGATGAAACTAATGTTGCTAAAGCTCCCTCCATTCCTGCAGCCACTATTATACAATCCACATCTTTGTTTATCATCTTTTTTAGTACAGGAAATATCCTTTGAATTCCAGCTACTCCTACATCATAACTAGTAATGCATTTGCAATTCATAGCTTCAGACATTAATCTAGCCTCTTCCGCTACCCCTATATCTGATGTTCCTGCAGTTATAATTCCAATTACTCCTCCATGAGTTTTAATTGGTTTTTTGAATAACAATAATGAAGATGCTTTTTCACCTTCTTTTATTTTGATTTTTAATCGCTTGCAAAAAGAAATTATTTTCAAATAATCTTCTTTTTTTATTCTCGAAATCATTACGGAATTTGTTTTTTCAATTGTAATTTTTAGAATTTTTTTAATTTCATCTAATGATTTGGTTTCAGCAAAAATAACTTCTGGAATGCCTCTTCTTTTTCTTCGATTAATGTCTATCTGTGCCAAACCTTGTATTTTTTCTATTGAATAAAGTGATAACATCTTCTTTGCTGTATTTGAAGAAATTTTTCCTCCTTCAAGTGATTCTAAAATTTCCTGAATTTCCAACAATGATTGTTCTTTATTTGAATAAAAAAAGGCTTAGATCTCTATTCCTGATATTGCATCTTTGACATTTTTTATCCCAGCATCAAAGTTTTGTTTTTCTTCGTCATTGAGGTTTAATTCAATTATTTTTTCAACACCATTTTTGCCAATAATTGCAGGAACTCCTATTGTTACATCTGAATATCCGTATTCTCCGTCAAGATATGTAGATACAGGAATTAATTGCTTTCTGTCTCTTACTACTGATTCAACAATGGCAGAAATTGCATTTCCTGGTGCATGTACTGTTGCACCCTTTAATTCAATTACTTTGGCTGCAACTTGTTTGGTATTTTGGATCAATTCGTCTAATTTTTCTTTTTGTAGAAATGAAGAAAGAGGAATTCCTGAAACTGATGAAAATCTAGGCAATGGCAACATGTTTTCACCATGTTCCCCTATCACAAGAGCCCTTATAGAATCACGAGAATGTCCCGTGGCTTCATGAATAAATTGTCTGAATCTCGATAAATCTAACATCCCTCCCATTCCAAAAACTCTACTTTTATCAAATCCTGATGCTTTGTAGGTTACATAGGCCATAGGATCTAGTGGATTGGTAACTGGGATGATCATAGAATCATTTGCATATTTTTTTATATTCTCAACTACGCTTTTTACAACATTTGCATTGATCTTCAAAAGATCCATTCTTGTCATTCCAGGCTTTCTTCCAGAACCTGCAACAACTACAACTATTTTTGAACCTTCCATATCTGCAAAGTTATTAGAACCTGTAACCTCAACGTCAATTCCTTGCTCCGATAACATGTGATTGATATCCATAGCTTCACCCTGAGGAAGTCCGTTAACTACATCAAGAAGCAATATTTTATCATCTAATCGTTTTAATGCAGAGAATAATGCAGCATCTCCGCCTACTTTACCTGATCCAATAATGGTAATCATGGAATCCGGTGTTAATTTTCAATAATTAAATCTAGTGAAATTTTTGATTTAATAGACAGAATTTATATTCATTTTTAGTGATTTTTTATCTATGGTTATTATCATAGATCCATATATAGCAGGAATCTCTGGAGACATGATATTATGCTCTTTGGTGGATCTGGGAGCAAATAAAAATAAAATTCTTGAAGGAATTAAGTTATCTGAAAAATATCTGCCTGGATCAAAAATAACAAAAATTGATTTTACTAAAGTCACTAAACATGGAATAGAAGCTACTGGATTAATTTTAGACGTTGATGAAAAAACCCATGAACGAAAGGGTTATGAGATAAAAAAAGCTATTAAAAACTCTGCAAAAAAATTAGAATTATCAGAAAAAACAACAAGATTTGTAGATTCTTGTATTGATGCTTTAATTTCTGCTGAATCTAAGATTCATGGAATTTCTCCAGATTCGGTTCATTTCCATGAAGCTTCTAGCATAGACACTCTTGTGGATATAATAGGAGTTGGGATCGCAATGGAGGATTTAGATCTTTATAATGAAGAGATTGTTTCGATGCCAATTTGTGTTGGAAGTGGAACTATAACATTTTCTCATGGAACAATGACAAATCCTGCAAGTGCCATACTTGAAATTTTAAAAAATTCTAACTTGATGATTCATGGGAACGAAGAAAAAAATGAATTGACTACTCCAACTGGTGCATGTATTTTGATAAATTTAACAAACAATCCAGTTGAATATTACCCCACAATTAAAATTGATTCTATTGGATATGGGGCAGGCAATAATAATTTTAATAATTTTTCAAATGTTTTAAAAATAGTTCGAGGAATTAAAAAAAATAATTTTGAATCTGATTCTGTTATTGTGCTTGAAACAAATGTGGATGATGTTTCTGGGGAAATATTAGGAAATCTTATTGAAAAATTAATGGTTGATGGCGCCAAGGATGCTTCTATATGTCACGGAATTACCAAAAAAGGACGGCCAACAAATCTTGTTTCTGTTATATGTGATAATAACACACTTGATAAAATAACAGAAACCTTGATTACAGAAACTGGAACTTTAGGAATAAGAAAAACTTTTTCAAATAGAATAATTGTTCCAAGAATTAATCATGAGATAAAATTAGAATTAGAGGGAGAGGATTTTGATGTAAAATATAAAGTTTCATCTTTTAATGAGAAATCTACCTTTAAAATTGAATTTGAAGATTTGAAAAAAATTGCTGATTCTCTAAATAAATCTATTAAAGAGACAGAATCATTGATTAGAAAAGAGATAATTCAAAAAGATGTCTAGAATGACTAAACTTGAAAATTTGATTGATTGGTTTGAGGATAAAAATAGTGTTCTTGTAGCTCTCTCTGGAGGAGTAGATAGCGCCCTCGTTGCGTATGCAGCCTATCAAAAACTGGGATCCTCAGCTATTGCTGCTACTGCTGATTACAAAACATTATCCACAGAAGAACTTGAAACAGCCAAACAGATCTGTACAGAAATAGGAATATCTCAAATTTTTTTGGATTATGATGAGCTTGAAAATAAAGAATTTGTAAAGAATGATTCTAATCGGTGCTTTCATTGCAGACAAGAATTAGGACTTCGTTTGGTGGATTTATCTATTCAAAAAAATATAAAATTTATTGTCGATGGTACACATATGGATGATTTAGGTGATTTTAGACCTGGCCTAGCAGCCCTAAAACAAAATGGTATTCGAAGCCCATTAATAGAAAACAAACTTACAAAAAAAGAAATAAGATATTTTGCCAAGACTGTAGGATTATCGGTTCATGATAAACCATCCAATTCTTGTTTAGCCTCTAGAATTCCATGGGGACAAAAAATTACCTCTGAAAGATTACTTCGAATAGAATATGGGGAAAAAATTGTCAAACAAACTACCAAATTAAAACAAGTAAGAGTAAGAGATCTTGGAGGAATCGCAAAATTGGAAGTAGAACAAGAAAAAATTTCAATTTTGACTAATAATGAAATTTTTGAAGAAATCACAAAAAAATTAAAATTAATTGGATTCTCCGATGTTATCATAGATTCAGAAGGTTACAGCCCAGGAAAAATAAATG
>JAOTYR010000116.1 GCA_029861785.1 Candidatus Nitrosopumilus sp. | reverse complement strand
GAGCCTTTCGTGATAATTCTGAACTTTTGGATTTGTTTGTGTTATAGTTTATCCCCTTTACAGAGTACTTTTCCCATGACTCTGCTTTGGAAATTTGGACACACAAAACATTGAATGAATTGAATATTTTCTTTTAAAACTGGACAATCTACATACTCTTGTTTCATTTTTTTGAGCATTTTAGGGCTGACTCCCTTTAGCTTTAATTTTCCCTTATCATCCATCATTCCTGATGCTTTTAACTCATCTTTAACTTCCTGTGGAAGTTTTTGTTTATCTTCTGTTTCTTGAATCTCTACTTCGAATTTGTGTTCCAATTCACCCATATGCCATCTAAAACATTCTGTGATTTATTACTAGCGTTTTTTTGATCTAAAAAAAGTTCAAACTTTAATACATTAAAGTTGGCTACTAGACAAACCTACATATAATTAGCGATTTTTTTCCAAATCAGAAATCCATTGCTAGTAATTTTTGATGTTGAAGGTGTTTTGTATGATGAAGAATATCTGCCAATTTTAGCAGAGAAACTCAATAAAGAAGATGAAATCTGGGAAATTACAAAGCAAGGAATTCAGGGAAAGATTAACTGGGAGGAAGGGCTTCGAACACGAATTGCTGCTCTAAAGGGTCTTGATGAAAAAACTTGTCAAGAGGTATCTGACGAATTGCCAATTATGACTGGTGCTAAAGAAGCCTGTAGAGTCTTAAAAGCTGCTGGATGGAAACTTATGGCAGTATCAGGTGGATTTACACTAATGATGGATAGATTACAAAAAGAATTGGGTCTAGATTATGTTTATTCTAATGAATTATTGTTCAAAGATGGAAAACTTGATGGTGTAATAATTAATGTTGATTCTGATAAATCTACCTCTGCAAAAATAAAAATTGCTGAATGGGGTGAGAAGAAAGAAGATATTGTTTGTGTCGTGGATGGCGCAAATGATGTAAAATTATTTGATATTTGTGGTTTAGGCATTGCTTATCGTGCTCAAGATCTAGTCAAAGATTTAGCTACTACTACTTTGGAAGAAAAAGATCTCTCTAAGATTTTAGATATTATTAACAGACACTACAAGTTAGAATTAGAAACTACAACCCCTGCCTAAACAATTTTTTAGTCCGTTGCCTTCGGATATTTTACTTGCAAATCATTCCAATCCATATAGAAAAAGAAATTGTACCTTCTGATGTTCTTTCTAAATTGATCTTGAATTCTTGCGAACTAAATAATGGTGACATTCTTGTTGTTGCACAAAAAATTATCTCAAAACAAGAAGGAAGGTTGATTAAATTATCTACAGTGATTCCTTCCTTACTGGCTGAAGGAATTAGTTCTCAATATCAAAAAGACCCTAGAATCATAGAGTTAATCTTATCTGAATCAAAACGAATCATCCGTATGAATAATGGAATAATTGTCGTTGAAACAAACGATGGTTTTATTTGTGCAAATGCAGGAATAGATGAAAGCAATGTAGAAAGTGGATATGTGACCTTGTTGCCAATAAACTCTGATATTTCTGCACAAACAATTCGTAATAATATCTTAGAACAAACTAAGAAAAATGTCGCAGTTATTATCTCTGATACCTTTGGTCGCCCTTTTAGGATGGGTCAAACTAATTGCGCAATTGGAATTTCTGGATTAAATCCAATTCTAGACTATGCAGGAACCTTTGATTCCTTTGAAAAAATTTTACGTGTTACTGCAATAGCAATAGCTGATGAACTTTCTGCTGCTGCTGAGTTAGTTATGGGGAAATCTTTGAAATGCCCTGTGGCAATCATTCGTGATTATTCCTTTATGATGGAAGAACATGTAGCCGGTGAATTGATTCGTCCTGAACATGAAGATCTTTTTAGATGATATCTCTTGTTTTTTTCAATAAGGTTATAATCTAAAGAAACGAATATTCTAAAATGCCAATTAATGTTGAACTACACTGTCATAATTCATTTTCAAATTTTCATGTTGGTAGTGAGGAGCCTCCATACGATTGTAATGTTTCAATTAGAGATCAACTAGAAAGATCTTATGATTTGGGATTAGATGCAATTTTTGTTACAAATCATAACACTCTAGATGGATATCCTCAGTTATTAGAATACAAAAACGATCATGCTAAATTCAAAAATATTTCTATTTTTCCAGCTGAAGAGATAACTGTTGACACTGGTGAACATGTGCTTGCATACGGAATTCATGATACAATTACTCCTGGGATTTCTCTTGAAGAGGTGATTGATGAAGTTCAAAAGCAGGGTGGAGTGTCTTCTGCACCACATCCATTCGGTCTGATAAATGCATTGCGTGAAAGTTCCAAAAAATGTGATATGGTTGAAGTCTTCAATAGCAATAACGTTGACATGTTATCAAATGCACGTGCAACTCAATTTGCATTAGATAATAACATGATCCAGACTGCAGGAAGTGATTCTCATGTTTTATCTACACTTGGTAGATGTGTTAATGTTATTAATTCTGAAAATAACCTTGATGACATTCTACATGCAATGAAGCAAGGTAGAATTGAAATCTCTCAAACAGGATATGCACTACAAAATGAAACAATTGATCATCTTAAATATAAAATTAATAACTCAAAAGAATACATATCTGATTATATTTCTGAACATTATCCAAATACAAAATGGCTTTTTGCTTTACTGCTAAAAATTTATGATTCCAATCAAAATAGTTCTATGTGGAACATATCTTACAAGATTTCAATTTATCTTATGAAGCGAATTTCACAAAAAATCAATCTTCAAAATCAAGATCCAAGTTTTATGAAAGAACGAAATCTAGCCACCATATTCAAAATGGCATTGTAAATTAAAGTAGGGCAAGCTAAACTCAAATAGATTTTAATATGACAAAACGCCCTTGATGAGTTAGATATCGATGTCTGAGTCAACTGCGAAAAAATTAGATGCAACTGGATTGTTTTGTCCTGAACCTGTGTTTAGAACAAAAATTGAAATTGAAAGAATGCAAGTTGGTGAAACTATTACTGTGTCTGCAGATGATCCTGCAGCTGAGGATGATATTTCTAGATGGGTTACAAGAAACGGTCATGAATTATTAGATGTATCTAAAGATGGGGATGTAATCACATTCCAAATTAAAAAGGTGAAATAACCAAAATCATGACTACTGTCAGTGATACTGATGTATTGAATCGTGTGGGCAATA
>JAOTYR010000115.1 GCA_029861785.1 Candidatus Nitrosopumilus sp. | reverse complement strand
ATTACTTTGTTCCAATTAAAGGAGGTTCAACGAAGAGATAGTATTGACAAGCATATGCCAGTTTTTCTTTTAGCACTTTTGAGTTCTGTTCAAAGTGGTGCAAATCTTATCAAAGCAATAGAGCAAACTGCAAATAGAAATCTTGGGGCAATGACACCACCACTAAAAAATCTAAAGGCAAACATGAGTTGGGGAATGCCAATTGATGAGGCGTTTGCCCATTTTGCAGAATCTACTGGAACGAGAGTATCAAAACGTGTCACTGTACTCTTAGAGATGGCGCTAAAGATTGGAGGAGACATTGCAGAAAATTTAGAGATGATTCAAAAACATGTTACAGAGATGCAAAATATTGAGAAGAACAGAAAGTCTCAGTTGGCACCATATACATATACAATTTACATATCCTTTGCAGTGTTTTTAGCAGTAGCAGTTTTACTAGTTACAAGTTTTTTTACCGAGATTGAAAAAGTCCAAGCCAGTTTAATAGATGGGGGGAACAGTGGAGGGGGAGGACTTTTTGGATCTCTTGCAGATATGGATATAGGTTTGATGGAGTCAGCATTATTTAATATGTCCATTATTGAGGCAGTGTTTGGGGGATTGGCAGCAGGAAAGATTGGTGCTGGATCATATGTTGCTGGGATAAAGCATGTAGTTGCAATGATAGTTATTTCAATTATTGCATTTAATGTGATTTAGGCGTTAAAATTACCATCATACTTCTTTGGAATTTATTTTAGGCATGTTTTGTCAGTAATAAAATAATACACACCGATCCTTTTGTTTACAAAATTATTCAATATATCATGAAAGTGATAACATTTCACAAGATAAATCAAAGCAAACTTGGAAAATTAAATCATACGTCAGAAATCCAATACAAATTCAGAGGTGAAGAGTATTGATGTCAGCACAAGAACAAGTTGAAAAACTGGCAGCAGAACTTAAAGAAACTCTGGATTTAGATGAGTTAGAATCCAAGATTTATCTTAGTCTGTTAAGAACAGGGCCAATTACTGCAAGTGCACTAGCTAAGGATCTTAATATTGACAGAGCTAGAATGTACAGAACAGTAGACAAGCTTGTAGATAGAAACATCATTTCAACTACACTATCTAGCCCCAAATTATGCATTGCAGTAGAGCCCGAAAAGGCATTAAAGATTGCTCTAGAGAAAAAACAAGAAGAAATTAACAAAATAAAGAAATCTGGAGAAGCAATTGTTGATAAAATTAATAATGAAATTACAACAAACCAAGGAACAAACATTCCAACTCTAAGAATTGTTCAAGGTAAATCCAACATTTATTCTGATATTGCACAGTTAATTGAGAACTGTACAGATGTTGTCTTCATTGCAACTTCTTTGGAAGATATCTCAAAGATGTATCACAGCATAATCCCTGAAAAAATTAAAACATGTGAAAAAAACGGAGGTAAAGTAATGCTTCTAGTTGAAGTAGAAGACATGAAAATGATTTCGTTTGTAAAAAGATTCAATGCAACTGAAACTAGAGTTTGTAAATTACCATCTCAAGGAAGAATCATCGTTCAAAAAGACAAACAAATGATAATGTCGGATTCAAGTCAAACCTCTTCAAATTCAGATACAGACTTTTCCTTATCAACAAATGCAAAAGATATGATTAATAATATTGATAATCTGTGTAGATTGTTATGGAAATCGGCAAAGCCTCTAGAAATAACCACAGTGAAAAAAACCAAGAAAACGTAAATTCATACTAGAGATGAATCACTAACATCTATGGGCTTTCTTCCCATAAATCCAGAATCTTTATCATGCCAGAATTTAATAGCAGTTTCACCATATTTCCAGCATAGCCAAACATCCTCCTCAAATCTTTTTGAAGGAAAATCAAGTAGACCTTGATCGATGCTTTTAATCACAACACCTATCTTTTCTAAATTTTCAGAGGCTTCATAAAATTGGGTAACAGCTGAGTTGAGTTTTTGTTTTAGCGGAATGTACTCCTCAAACCGATTGGTTGTAGAAAGCACCATTTGTAATTGTTGTTCTAATTTTGAAATCTCATTCTTTTTTTTGAGAGCAATCTCAAATTTTTTAATAACATCAGGCAAAATAAGATTGGCATCTTTTTCAGTAAAATAAAACATACCTTGACCATAATACTCTAGATTAAAAATCTTAGGCGTAAATTATACAGTCGTAAATAAGTGATATATTATCTACTAATTTTTTTATTTTTTTGGGGATGACAACAAATAATTTCAATTTGTTTCGGTAGAAAATTTATACAATCAAAGTTTGTAAATTAATGAATGTCCAAATATTACAAAGGAATTCTCCCAATTGATACTGATTCAGATAGCAGTTTACCTGGTCGCTTTGAGGAAAGTAATTTAGAGCATTTTGAGGCAGAATATGTAAAACCAAAACCAAAAAACAAAGGACTTTTAATAATTGTAATAGCATTTCTTGTCTTCTCTTCTGGGTTTTTTTCATATTCTGTTATGAAACAAAATGATATTGAGTCTCAACTAATTCAAAATATGGTTATTCCAACACCTGAACAAAAACTGGTTAACCAACATGGGATAGGAAAATATGGAAGTGAACATTCCCATGCAGCAATTGCGATTTTTGTTAAAGGGGAGCAGCTAAACTTTGCTTTGACTCAATTCCAGATGTCAAGCAAATATATTCACTTTGAGAATCACAACCCTTATCTTATTCACAAGCACGCAACTGGTGTTCCATTAGAGATGCTATTTTCATCCCTAAAAATCAAGATCACCGAGGACTGCATGTTGTTGAATTATTATGAATCAACCCAAAATAGATCTAACAAGTTCTGTACTGATCAAGACAAATCTCTTGTTTTTTATGTAAATGGTAGTCCATATGATTTAGATTTATCCCAATATGTGTTGGACCATAATGACAGAATTCTGGTATCATATGGGGATTCAGAACAAATCTCAGAGCAGCTTGCATATTTGAAATCATTGAAAATATTTGACATTCCGAAAAAGACTCCACAGTATCCTGGAGATGGTATTACCATCTAACTCAATATTACAAAAAACTAAAAAATGGTAGGTGCAAATTTATTGATAAATATTCAAACTTTAAAACATGAATGAAGATGAATTGGAGGCAATAATTGAGCAGACCATTAATGGTGCTATCTCTACCATCCCAGCATACATGGACGAAATTAAAGAAAATAAAGA
>JAOTYR010000114.1 GCA_029861785.1 Candidatus Nitrosopumilus sp. | reverse complement strand
TTCTTGAAATTTTTCAAATTCGATGCTTTCTGAATGCTTCTCTACTTCTTCATGAAGTGATTCATCCCATGCATGATATCCTACATACGCCCCTGTGATTATGATGGTCGCAATTACCAATCCTATCAAAATTGCCAACTTGATTTGATGTCAACTTCTTTGGAATGATAAATGTTTTGGAGGAAAATTAATTACACCATGAATCAGCCAAATTAGTTAAATTATGATTGAAACCGAGCTTGGAAGTTTACGGAGATCCCACTATTCTAGTGAACTAGGCCCTGCAATGGATGGATCTAATGTCATCATTATGGGTTGGGTTTTGACAGTTAGGGGCCATGGGAACATTAGTTTTATTACCCTTCGAGACAAGAATGGCGATATTGCAGTAGTTGCAAAAAAAGGGGATTGCCCAGACGAGGTTCGCGAAAAACTATCCTCGCTAAAAGCACATTCCTCAATTGCTATTGAAGGTAAAGTAAAATCATCTGAAAAATCACCTAATGGATTTGAGATAATCCCCTCAGATATCAGAGTGTTTTCTGAAGTTCAGAAAATCCCTCCATTTGAGCCCTTGGCAAAAACTGTCAAAAATATTGATACTCGACTAGAAGTTAGACCCATCGATTTAAGACGAAAATCTCTGCAAGATATTTTCAGAGTAAGAAGTATGGTTTTATCTTCAATTAGAGATTACTTTAATGAACAAAAATTCTTGGAAATTAACACACCAAAAATGATTGCGACTGCAACAGAAGGAGGGGCTGCATTATTTCCAATATTCTATTACAATAAGGAAGCTTTTCTAGCCCAGAGCCCACAATTGTACAAAGAACAGCTTACCATGAGCTTTGAAAAAGTATTTGAAATTGCACCTATTTTCCGAGCAGAGCCATCTCGAACAAATCGACATTTGGCAGAGGCAATATCAATTGATCTCGAGGAGACTTTTGTTGATTACAATGATGTTATGAGTCGAATTGAAGATATTATCAAAATATCTGTTAATGCGGTACAGGATTATGTAAAGCAAAATACTGACTCAGAATTTACCGTTCCTGAAACCCCTGAGCATATTCCTCAATACTCTTATGATGAACTAGTAGACAAGATGAAAAAAGCTGGAGCAAAAACTGAGTGGGGCGATGATCTTTATCCTTCCAATCTTAAAAAAATTGGATTAGATGGATTTTACTTTATCAAGGATTGGCCACTTGGCCCTAAACCATTTTATGTTAAGGAAAGTAAATCAAATCCAAAAATTTCAGAATCATTTGATTTAATGTTTGGGGATTTGGAACTCTCTTCTGGAAGTACAAGAATTGAAAAAAGAGATGAGCTTGAGGAAAGGATGAAAAATAAAGGAATGAAAACAGATGCATTTGATTATCATCTTGGTGCCTTTGACTATGGTGTACCACCACATGCTGGTTGTGGGATTGGCCTTGAAAGGCTGATTATGGCCCTTACAGGCACCGAAAACATCCGTGATGTTACATTTTATCCAAGAGACGTTGACAGGTTAACTCCTTGAGTGATTTAGATGGTGACTGAAGAAGAGATTGAGCAAGTTTCAAAATTAATGAAAATTGATGTTCATGATCATAAAGAATTTGTAGAAAAAGTTCATGATATGATTAATTATTTTGATATATTGGATTCTGCGGGGGTAGAAGATGAGGAAATTACTATGAAGGATTTACCCTTATCTAGTTTAAGAGAAGATAAGAACATTCCATTTGAGGATAAACTAATTGAAAAATTAAACAACTACAAAGGAAGTTATGTAAGAGCACCAAAGATGGTCTAATTGAATCTAAAAATTTCTGCTTTAGAATACATTGAAGAAGTAAAAAATGGAAATATTTCAGCTGAAGAATTTGTTTGCTCAACAATTGATAGAATAAAAAACATTGATGAAAAATTACATGCCTATTTACAAGTAAATTCAAAGGCAATAGAACAAGCAAGTCAAGTGGATAAAAAAATTAAATCAGGTGAGAAAGTTGGAGCATGTTTTGGAATGCCAATTTCAATTAAGGACAACATTTGCATCAAGCATTCTAAAACAACATGTGCATCTAAAATGTTAGAAAAATTTACTGCGCCATATGATGCTACGGTAATCTCAAAACTCAAAGAACAAGATGCTATATTTGTAGGAAAAACAAATCTTGATGAATTTGCAATGGGTTTAACTACAGAATTTAGTGCATACGGACCAACTAGAAATCCTTGGAATACAGATTATGTTCCTGGCGGATCATCTGGCGGTAGCGCTGTGTCTGTTAGTGCTTTTGAATGTATTGCATCATTGGGTTCTGATACGGGTGGCTCTGTTAGAAATCCAGCTAGCTTTTGTTCTGCAGTTGGATACAAACCAACCTATGGATTGATTAGCAGATATGGGTTGATTTCATATGCAAATAGCATTGAACAAATTGGACCCATAACCAGAACTGTAAAAGATAATGCGTTTTTTCTGAATATTTTGTCGGGATTGGATCCAAATGACAATACAACTATTGACAGTGGAAAAATAAATTATCTTTCTGGAATAGATTCAGGCATAGAAGGAAAAAAAGTAGGCATAATTCAAGAAATGATGGGTGAAGGAATTGATCCCATGGTTCTAACTGCAACAAAGGATGCCATAGCCAGATTAGAAGGACTTGGGGCAATTTGTGAAGATGTCTCTATTGATATGGTAAAATATTCTGTTGCTTCGTATTACACCATTACTGCAACTGAAGCTGGGAGTAATCTTGCACGATATGATAACCTTCGATATGGGTACGATTTTCCAATTGAAGGCTACGAATTTAATTCATATATTTCAAAAGCTAGAGCAAAATTTGGTCCTGAAGTTATACGAAGAATGATTCTAGGAGGTTTTGTTCCCTCATCAGGGCATGCAGGAAAATATTTTCTAAAGGCCCTAAAAGTAAAAAGTAAACTAACCAAAGAAGTAAACGAAGCTTTTAAGAAATATGATTATCTTGTTGCGCCAACTGTCCCAATTTTACCTTTTAAGATAGGTGAAAAAATTGATGACCCAGTTGCTTTGTTCTTAGTTGATATAAACACAGTATTATCAAATCTTACTGGAATACCTTCTATTTCTATACCTTTTGCCATATCCCATGGATTACCAATTGGCATGCAATTATTAGCAAAACATAATGACGACAAATCATTACTGCAAATAGCTCGTGCTCTTGAAACAACT